>CALEZK010000141.1 GCA_937928585.1 uncultured bacterium
ACACAACTTCCATTATGACGTGAATAGAGGGAGTGTCACCGGAATGCGTGGCCCCTGCCGGTGGTTTCATTAGAAAGAGCCAATTTGGGCTCGGGAGCGTCCAACCGGTACTATGGTGCTCGGAGTCGAAGTACAACATGGAAACTGGAAGTTAGGTAGTTTAATCCAATGACAAAGAACATCAAAGGCCTGACCAGCGCCTTGATCGTCGCAGCGGTAGTCGTCGCAGGTATTGCAGGCATACGCGCTTCAGATCGAGTGCATGGCGAAGAACTTCCCTCTGTACCCACGGAAACATCGGAGAAATCAGCAATGGTGACCGTTCGCGTGATTGATAAAGAAGGCAAACTCACCGGTCCGGTCTCTGTGCCGCGTGTCGAGAAGTCGGAAGAGGATTGGAAGTCCATGTTGTCGCCTGCCCAGTTTGCGGTAGTCCGCGCCAAAGGCACGGAGCGCCCGTTCTGCGGCACGCTTCTCGACAACAAGAAGACGGGATATTACGTATGCGTTGCGTGCAAGTTGCCCCTGTTTCATTCCGGAGCCAAGTTTGATTCCGGGACAGGCTGGCCCAGTTTTTTCCAGCCCGTGGCGAAGGAAAACATTTTGGAAGAGCGTGACGTAAGCCATGGAATGGTTCGGACCGAGATTATGTGCATGCGGTGTGAAGGCCATTTGGGACACGTGTTTGAAGACGGCCCGAAGCCTACGGGATTGCGATTTTGCCTGAATTCCGAATCGCTTACCTTTGTAGAGGAAGCGGACGCCAAATCGGTGGGTGAAGAGGTGCCAACGGCTGCTTTGGCGGCGAGCACAGAGAAAACCGAAGTGCCCAAGGCCGTAACGCGCCTGCCGCTCCCCGCGAACGATTTCCCGAAGGCCGACGCCCCGGGCGAATCCAAGGCCGTCTTCGGGGGTGGTTGTTTCTGGTGCACGGAGGCTATCTTTGAGGATCTGCCCGGTGTGAAGAAGGTCTTATCCGGGTACGCGGGCGGTGATGCCGCGAGCGCGAACTATGATGCAGTAAGTTCGGGCACTACCGAGCATGCGGAAGTAATTGAGATCACGTACGACCCTTCTCAGCTTACCTACGGCGAGTTGCTTCGAATTTTCATGGGGACCCATAACCCGACACAATTGAATGCCCAAGGACCCGACAAAGGCAAACAGTATCGTTCCGCGGTGTTCTACGCCGATGAAAAACAGAAGGCGATCGCGGACGAGTATTTCAAGGCATTGAATGAGACGAAGCTGTTTGGCGGAAAGCCCATCGTCACGACGCTGGAGCCGTTGAAGGCGTTCTATCCGGCGGAGGAATATCATCAGGACTTCGCGAAAACGAATCCGAAGTACCCCTACGTACAGTATTGGTTGCCGGAAAAGATGAAAAAGCGCGACGAATTGCTTGGGATTCAGAAATAAAAGTAATTTGATGCTTGCTACGCGATGATCTTGTGAAGGACGTTGCCTGCTACATCCGTGAGGCGGAAGTTTCGCCCGTTGTGGGTGTAGGTAAGCTTCTCGTGATCGACGCCGGTAAGCGCAAGGATCGTTGCGTGCAGATCGTGAACAGAAACGGGATCGACGGCCGCTTTATAGCCGACTTCATCTGTTTCACCGTAACTCACGCCACCCTTGATGCCACCGCCCGCCATCCACATGAGGAAACCGTCCGGGTTGTGGTCGCGGCCAACGCCATTTTGGGAAACGGGGAGACGCCCAAATTCGCCGCCCCAAACGACCAGCGTTGAATCCAGCAGTCCCCTGCGCTTCAGATCGGTGAGTAATCCTGCGATGGGGACGTCCGTCTCCGCGCAGTGCATGTCGTGATTCTCTGTGAGGCCGTTGTGCGCATCCCAGCTGTCCTGTTGGTGACCGCCACCGCTGTATACCTGGACGAAGCGCACGCCCCGCTCCACCATTCTGCGCGCAATCAGCAACTGACTGCCGAAGTACTT
>CALEZK010000142.1 GCA_937928585.1 uncultured bacterium
GCATAGAAGAGGGCACGCCGATAGTCATTGTGCAGGCGGATGGAAACCGTTACGTTGTCGATCGGGTAAAGTTGTCCGCGTAATGGCGATGGACCATTGCCCCAACGAATGAAAGCGAGACACCGTGAGCTTAGACGTGCGCAATTCGCTAATCCGGATGCTGAAACAACTCATAGAAGACATGATGGTCATTCAGCAACAGGGCGCGGGATACTACAGTTGCATCCCGCTTGTGAAGCGTTATAACAAGCTGCTTGGGCAAAGCGTATCGCTTTTCCCCGGCGGCAACGGATTGATTGCGACGTTTGAAAAGCTGGAGGAAAGCGACCCCAAGGATCCCGCCGACAAAATGAAGGTGGTGCAGGCGATCCGCATCGAAATTGGTCAGCTTTTGGCCCTGCTCGAATCGAGTGGAGATACGAACGCATGATTTCCTGGATGATTTTCTTTTTTGTAGTCGGGATAGTGCTGATACTCGCCGAGTTTATCCTGCCTGGATTGATCTGCGGTGTTCTCGGCGGGCTTTCGGTGACGGCGAGCTGCGTTATCGCGCTGTCGTGGCACCCGGAGCACGCATTGATGATTATCATTGCGGAGTTGGTGGCCGTGACGGCGAGTGTAGTGGCGGGGTTCTACCTCATGGCGCGCTCACCGCTGGGAAAAGCGATGGTGCTCGGCGACACGCAGAACGCGAATGCTGGGTGGGTATCCGATCTTTCCGATACGAGCCTCATCGGGGCGACTGGGCAGGCCTTCACCGCGCTGCGGCCGGCCGGCACGATTGTAATTGGCGGAAAAAAAATTAATGCGGTGTCCTCCGGCGACTTTATCGATAACGGCGCGACGGTGAAAGTGATCGAGGTGAGCGGTAATCGCGTAGTTGTGGAACCTGCCGCGAACACTTAGGCACGCGCGCTTGCGAGCATTACACGCTTAATACGCAACGAATTATTGTCAGGCGTAACGTGTTGTGCCAGCTGCGGGACATGTACGATTTTTCTAAACATTCGCCGCCGAAGGGTGGTATGGTACTGCACAATTAACAGATCACACGTTCACGAAAGGGAGAACTAATGGACACCTTATGGCCGGTAATCACCGTCGGCGGCGTCATTTTCGCGCTGATATTTGGATTGATCGCCGTAATCATTCTCATTAACTTTTTCAATTTGTGGATTCAGGCGTGGGCCTCAGGCGCGTCAGTTTCTCTCATAAGCCTGATCGTGATGCGCCTGCGAAAGGTCAATCCGAACACGATCGTGCAAAATCGCATCAACGCGGTGAAGGCCGGGCTGAACGTTTCGACCAACGAACTCGAAACCCACTATCTCGCGGGCGGTAACGTGACGCGCGTCGTGCAGGCGCTCATCGCCGCGAACAAGGCAAACATTGACCTGAGTTTCCAGCGCGCGACGGCCATCGACCTCGCGGGCCGCGACATTCTTGACGCCGTGCAAACCTCCGTCAACCCCAAGGTGATCGATTGCCCCGATCCACGGCAGGGCCAGACGGCCATCGCCGCCGTGGCCATGGATGGCATCCAGCTCAAGGCGAAAGCACGCGTGACGGTGCGCACGAACATCAACAGCCTCGTTGGCGGCGCGACGGAAGAGACGATTATCGCGCGCGTCGGCGAAGGTATCGTTACGACGATTGGCTCCGCGCCGACGCACAAGCAGGTGTTGGAGAATCCGGACCGCATCTCGAAGACGGTGCTGCAACGCGGACTTGATGCGGGAACGGCGTTCGAGATTCTTTCCATCGATATCGCGGACGTGGATGTCGGCGAAAACATCGGTGCGCAGTTGCAGATGCGCCAGGCGGAAGCCGACAAGCAAATCGCCCAGGCGCGCGCCGAAGAGCGCCGCGCGATGGCCATGGCACGCGAACAGGAAATGCGCGCGCAGGTTGTTGAAATGCGCGCGCGCGTCGTGGAAGCGGAAGCGGAAGTGCCGCGCGCGATGGCGGAAGCATTCCGCAGCGGCAATCTCGGCATCATGGATTACTACAAAATGAAAAACATCAATGCCGACACGTCGATGCGGGAATCGATCTCCAAGACCGAAGGCCGCGGCGAAGACGAATCCAATCCGAAAATGTAGCCGCGATCCATGGAAAATCTAGGCGAAATCATCTACGTTATCGGGTTTGTCATTTTCGTTGTCGTCGCAATTGTGCGTAAAATCGCGGAAGGGCGGGACGCAGCAACGCGCAAAGACGAAACAGAATGGACAGCCGAAGATTTGCCTGAAGAAATGCGCAAGATGCTCTTCGGCGAAAGCGCGACGCAGACCGCAAAACCTGCGACGCGTCAGCCCCGGCAGATCGACCCGTTTGACGAGACGCGGCATGTACCGCAAGACGCGCGGCGTGAATTTGAGCCCAAGACGGCACAACCACGTCAAGGGACGCCACGCCCGCCGGTGCCACCGCAGCCGCGGCCCCAGATGCGGCAAGCGCCGCCGCCGCCACGACCCGCGGAGCGGCAGCGTCCACCGGTACCGCCGCGCCAAGCACCCAAAGAGCAACAGCCGCGCATGACGCCGCAGATGAGCGAGGGTTCGCAGCCGCGCGCGCCGCAACCCCAAATGCGTCAGGCGCCCCAGATGCGCCAGCAACCCCAGCAGCAGTCTCAGCCGCAACAACAGCGAAGGCAACAAGCGCCCCCGCGCATTCGCACGCAGCAGGTAGAGAATGAAGAGGGGCCGCGGTCGCCCATGCCGAAGCGCGCTCCCGCGCAGAAGGTCGTGCGCGCGCCGCGCGTCAGCAGTTCCTGGCTATCGACCAAGGCCGATGTGCGCCGTGCCATCGTGTTGACAGAGATTCTTGGCCCGCCGAAAGCCCTGCAGTAAGCGCGGGGTCGCGCGTTCCATCGTTGCAGAAATGATCCGGCAAGTTTGCGGGTATCCCTCCGCACCTCGCTTTTGTTACACTTAATCCTTATGGCATCCAACGACCAAAAACCATTGATTGTTCAGTCCGACCGTTCCATTTTGCTGGAAACGGACGGCCCTCGCTTCGAGGACGCCCGCGATAGCATCGCCGCGTTTGCGGAACTTGTAAAATCGCCGGAACACATTCATACATACCGCATTACGCCGCTTTCACTTTGGAACGCGGCGGCGTCGGGCATGGCAGCAGACGAGATCATTGATCGCCTGAAACTTTTTAGCCGGTATGAAGTGCCGGAGAACGTCATCGTCGATGTCCGCGACAACGTTTCGCGGTATGGCCGCCTGAAACTGTTCAAGAAAGAAGGTGGCGGCGATTTGGTGCTGTATTCCGACGATTCCCTGTTGATCGTACAGTTGCTCAATCAAAAATCTTTGCAGCCCTATCTCAGCGGTTCACCGGACGGGCATCATATTTTTGTAAAACCGGCTGACCGCGGAAACGTCAAAAGTGCGCTGATCAAAATCGGCTTTCCGGTTGAAGATCTCGCGGGGTACGTTGAGGGCGCGCCTCTCGATATCGAATTGCGAACGGAAACACTTGCCGGAAAACCGTTTGGAATGCGCAAGTACCAGAAGGAAAGCGTGGACGCGTTTTATCTGAACGGATCCAACCAGGGTGGCAGCGGCGTCGTTGTGCTTCCGTGCGGCGCGGGCAAGACCTGCGTCGCCATTGGCACGATAAGCAGGCTCAAAACGCAGACGCTTGTGCTGACCACGAACACAGTCGCATTGCGCCAGTGGAAAAACGAACTGCTCGACAAGACTACCATCACCGAAGATCAAATCGGCGAGTACAGCGGAGACTCGAAAGAGATACGTCCCGTGACACTCGCGACGTATCAGGTCCTCACTTATCGCAAGGCCAAGGATAGTCCCTTCGTTCACTTCAGCCTTTTCGATGAAGGAAACTGGGGACTGATTGTGTACGACGAAGTGCATCTGCTTCCCGCGCCGGTTTTTCGCGCGACAGCGGCGTTGCAGGCGCGGCGGCGGCTTGGCCTGACGGCCACGCTTGTGCGGGAAGACGCGCGCGAAGACGACGTATTCAGTCTGATAGGCCCGAAGAAATACGATGTTCCTTGGAAAGTCCTCGAGAAGCAAGGCTGGATAGCGCAGGCACTGTGCACGGAAGTGCGGGTGCCGTTGCCGACGGAAGAACGGTATCGCTATGCCATCGCCGACAAGCGCGGAAAATTCCGAATCGCATCGACGAATCCGGTTAAGGCCTCCGTGTGCGAGCAGTTGGTGGCGAAGCACAAGAACGACAATGTGCTCATCATCGGCCAGTATCTGGATCAGCTCAAAGTGCTCGCGAAAGTGTTTGACGCGCCGATTATCACGGGGCAGACCGCCAACAAGAAACGGGAAGAGCTCTACAAGGCGTTTCGCACGGGCGAGTGCAAGCTGCTGATCGTTTCCAAAGTTGCGAACTTTGCCATCGATCTGCCGGACGCGAACATTGCCATTCAGGTATCCGGCACTTTCGGTTCGAGACAGGAAGAAGCGCAGCGGCTCGGGCGCATTCTGCGGCCCAAGAGTGATTCGACAATTGCGCATTTCTATTCGCTGGTTTCTAAAGACACCTGCGACCAAGACTATAGCGTGAAGCGTCAGCTTTTCCTGACCGAGCAGGGTTATCGATACGAGATCAAGAACGCCGATGAATTCGCCACACAGGCAGCCCCTGCAGTGCACGGAGGGGCGTAACACGCGCGCGATACGGCGAGACCCCCGATAGTGGCCACCGCGCGTCTGTATTACGGAGGTGCGCGTTCCGGGCGGGAACACATTATCGACGGCCACGTCGCGGATCGCTGGAACGAGGCGCTGCTTGTCGTTCCCACGCGCGCGGAGGCCAACGATCGCGCTGCACGCATCATTCAGTCGTCCAACCTTGCCGGCGCGTGGGGCGAACGCGTAGTTTCCTTCGAAGATTTTGCGTTGCTGCTCGTTCGCGATACCGGCATTTACCCGCATGTGCTTGACGAATCCGATCGGCGCGTATTGCTGGAGCGCGCCATCGACCCGCTGCGCGCGTCGACACTACTGAACCCTTTACACGAGGCAGCCGATACGCCCGGATTTGTCGCGCACATGCAGCGCATTATTACCAAGCTCAAACAGGCTGCCGTCGAGCCCGCCGCTTTTCGCGAGGCAATCGCGCGGCGCAGCCGGCCGTCCTGGCTCGATCCAATTGTCGCAGCGATATACGAGGCCTACCAGAGCGCACTTGCCGAGACCCAGTCTTATGATCACGTAGGGCTTTATTGGCAGGCAGCGATCGCACTCAACCCAAATAGACCAAAGCTCTTCGATCGTGTGCGCCTGCTCGCATTCGATGGTTTTGACGATTTCACGCCCTCGGAGTTTCGCGTTATTCGAAACACGGCGCCCCACGTAGACACGCTCCTCTTCGGAATAGCCTGCTCATTGGACGTTCCGTCACAGAGAGACCTCTTTGCCATTCCGATTCGCACCGCGGAACAACTGATTGCCGCTTTCGACGGCATGCAGACGATTCCCTGCCAGAGCGATCCACCCACATTGCGCCATGCGTTTGCAGCGCAGGAACTCTTTTGGCGCTCGATGCCAGCAGCACCGGGTACTCTTGTGGAGAATCTGACATTGCACGCGTGCCACGATGGCATCCATGAATGTGAATTCATTTGTCGCGAGGTCAAAAAGCTGATCATCGAGAACGCGGCAGCCCCCGAAAGCATCGCAGTCGTATTCAGAAAACTCGATGACGCCAGCGTGCAACTTCGATTGTCGCTTCGGGAGTTTGGTGTTCCCGCGAATTTCGGCGTGGCACGCACCCTTGCGGACAGTTCGCTCGCCGCGTTCGTGCTGGGGTTGCTTGATGTTGCGGAAACTTGGGAACGCGACAGCGTGCTGGACTTGCTGACCTCGCATTGGTTCGGACTCACGCCAAATGAGTCCGGCGCACTGGATGTCATGGCGCGTCGCGCGGGAATCATTGAAGGCGAGCATGAATGGCTCAGACTCACCGAACGTTTGATAGCCTGGCTCATCGACGGCGCGGGGGAATCACGCGATGGTTTGCTTTCCCGCATGCCAGGCGCACTTGATACCGCCAAGCTGTTGAACGAGGCAGCGAAACGATTGGTGTCTTATACGAGTCGACTGCCTCGAAACGGCCTCTTCTCGGCGTATGTTTACGCGACACGCACGATTCTTGATGATCTCGCAGTTTCTCGTCGCGTGGAATTGCTTCAGGACGATGACTTGCGCGCCCTGGAACGCGACTCGCTGACGGCGATCCATGCCGTGTTGAATCGACTTCTCGCATGGGATGCGCGCATGCCGCTTGACAAGAAGATCGACCTCGCCGCGTTTCGCGCGGCGCTCGATCGCGCATTCGCGGAAACGGCACTTCCCCTTGGACCTCCCCTCCGGGGCGTTCACGTGATTGATGTCGAAACTGCCAGGCACAAGCGATTCGAGCACGTTTTCCTGGGGGGACTTAACGAAGGCGAGTTCCCCTCTCCCCCATCGGCGGACGCCGTGTACACCGATGAAGACCGGGAAGATTTGGAACGCGCCGGGGTGCCCATCGAGAAACGCAGCAAGCATCTGGAGCGCGAAATGCTGCTTCTGCACCATGTGCTGGAAGGAGCATCCAAAAGCGCGACTATCACGTGGAAAACCGTTTCACACGATGGAAGACCGCTGGCCCCAAGCCCGTTTGTGGACGACCTGAAGGAACTGGCCCCCCAGGGCGAATCAGTTTACCCAACGACAGCTTCCTATCTGCCGGTTAGCACTGACGTTTGTTCGCTCCGCGATGTTTGGAATGTCTCGGCGTTTGCAAATGAGAACGAACTGCCGCCATCTTTCAACGATTCGCTTGCGCCAATCGTCGCCGGGGCCGCAATCGAAAACGAGCGTGGCAGCGCAGCGCCGTTCGGCCAGTACGATGGCGTACTCGTGGATCGCGAAGGGTTGGCCAGTTTGCAAGAGAGCTATGGCCCTGCGCATGCCTTCAGCGCCGCGCAACTCGAAACCTATGCCAAATGTCCCTTTCAGTTTTATCTGGAGCGCGTGCTTCGCGTGGCAGAAGTGGAAGAGGCAGTGGCTGAATTTGACCGGCGAACGAGTGGCAGCATTCTGCACGAGACCTTGCATCGGTTTCACGAGACGTTCGTGAACATTCCTACGCCACAAATTCCGGAGGAAGACGCGAACGAAGTGATGACGCGGCTTTTCGAGGAAATCTTCGAACGCCATGCGCGCCGCGAAATCAGTGCGCCAAGCGGAATTATCGCGGTGGAGCGCGCACGATTGCATGCAACCCTGCTTCGCTATGTGGCGATCGAACGCAACACCACGGATGAGTGGAAACCCAGCCACTTTGAAGTCGCCTTCGGGCAGGCGCATGGCACATCGGCGAATCCACTAAACCGTGTGGAACCTTTTTCGCTCGAAACCAGTGCGGGACCGATCCTGATTTCAGGCCGCATAGACCGCATCGATCGACTCGATGATGTGTCGCGCATTATTGATTACAAGTCGAAAGTTTCCGTCACCGGGAAAGACATCCTTGCAGGTGTGGCGCTTCAGCTACCGCTCTATGCATTGGCACTGGAGGGGCATCTGCTTCCCAATGTTCGATGCGAGGCTGCGCAATTCATCCAGCCCGGCGCGGTAAAGCCGACAGAGATCATGAAGCGGGACAAAGACGAATGGCACGAGCGGGAAAGCGCCGTGCGCGATGGCGTGGCACGGTGCGTGAATGGATTACGCGGAGGGCACTTTCCACCGGCTCCGTACGATTCGCAGTGCTACATTTGCGCGGCGTCGCGCGCTTGCAGGTTTGAACAGTGGCGCGTGGAACTGAAAAACGGCAGCACCAATGAATCTGACTCCTGAACAAGTTGCCGCAGTTGAAGCGCGTAACCGTCGTATTTGCGTCGATGCGGGCGCAGGCTCGGGCAAGACCCGCGTGCTGGTCCAACGTATTCTTCACTTGATCGAACACGACAACGTCGAACTGGATCAGATTGCGGCCATTACCTTCACCGACAAGGCGGCGGCGGAGATGAAATCGCGGCTTCGGCGCGCGTTTCGCGAGAAAGCCGATCCAGACAACCGCGAGCAGTTCAAGAAATGGCGTCATCGCGAGCGCCAAGTCGATTCGGCGCGCATTTGCACGATTCACGCGTTCTGCTCCGGACTCCTCCGCGAGAACGCGCTTTCGCTCGGTATCGACCCAGATTTCTCCGTGCTGACCGACGCGGAAGCCGACCTCATGCGCACGGAAGCCATTACTTCGACGCTTCACGATTTGCTCGAAGCGAACGACGCCGACGCCATGCTTCTTGCCGTGGAGTTCGATACTAAGCGACTTTCTGGACTGCTTGACGATTTACTGTGCAAGAGTGGTCTCGCGGAACGCGCGCTTCTAAACGGCAATCTGGACACGCCGGAAGCGGTAAGCGCGGCGTGGGAAGCGACGTGGCCCGATATTGAATCCGCATTACTGCGAAGTTTCTGCCGCTCGCGCACCGTGCTCAGAGAAATTCGTGTACTGGAACGGGCATCCGGAGCCTGCACATCGGCGGATGATAAACGCGAAGTTTTGCGTCTCACCTTACTTTCGCACCTGCATCAGCTTCAGAAAGAAACGAAACCGAACCGTATTCGCGCGATACTCGACGACATCGGACTACTCGACGCACGGGGCGGAAAGAAAACGAACTGGAGCGACGAGCAGACTTTCGAGTCTGTGAAGGATTCGCTAACGGCTGTCAAGGAAGGCAAGAAGAAGCTTGCATTTCCCGAGGTTGACCCGGAAATAGAGCGGCGCGCAGCTCGCTTGACCGCTGCACTGGCGAAAACGTATCGGGCGGTTTCAGACAAGCTGCGCTCCTCGAAAAAGGAGCGAAGCGCGCTCGACTTCGACGACCTGATATCCGAGACGGCGCGTATACTTCAAACGAACGCCAAAGACGAGAGCTCGATCTGCGCCAGAACCGCCCGCTCGCTGCGGCACGTGCTGATCGATGAGTTTCAGGATACAGACGGCGTTCAGTACGCAATCGCCGACAGCCTTGCCAGCGCGCCACAAGGGCCGGATTTGTTCTACGTTGGGGATGCGAAGCAATCCATCTACTATTTTCGCGGCGCGGAGGTCGATGTATTCACGAAAGCGCGATCCGAAGCGAATGAAGCGCTGCCGTTGCTGGGAAACTGGCGAACCGCCCCGCCCGTGCTTACGTTCGTCAACGACTTCTTTCAACAATCTCTGCTGCTCAATGCGGTTGAACCGACGTATCGCGCATTGGCACCAAACCGTGCCGCCACGCATGCGGAATCCATCGAGTTCCTGATTCCGCCATTCTTAGACAAGAAAACTCCACTTGAAGCCTATCGCAAAGAAGAAGCGACGTTAATCGCCACCCGCGTTCTGAACTTGTGCAGTGGCGAGACACAGGTGTTCGACGATCGAACCCAATCGCTTCGACCCGCCGTTTTCGGCGATGCTGCGATTCTGTTGCGTTCGCTCAGCAACGTACACTTGTATGAGCGGGCGCTTCGCGAGGCGGGCGTGCCTTACACGCTTGTCGCCGGAAAGGGATTCTATAAGCGCCAGGAAGTGCTCGATCTGCGAAACCTGCTTCGCACCATCGTGGATCCTTGGGATGAACTGGCGCTCATCGGGCTGCTGCGGGGACCACTCGTCGGTTTGACAGACGACGCCATCGTGCAGCTTGCGGGCGGTATCGGCGCCCCAATCGGCATTGTGCCCGGCTTCGCCTCCGACCTGAGCTTGCAGGATGCGACGCAGCAACAACGACTCGCTCGCGGGAGGAGACTTGTTCAGTTTCTTCGCGATCACGCGGAACGTCCCTTGCAAGAGTTTTTACATTTGGTGCTGGAGACTACAGGGCACGAAGGTATCGTGCTGCGCCAGTTCATGGGGTTGCAGCGCGCCAGCAACATACGCAAAGTCTGTGCATTGGCTTCCGGCTACTCGCGCAGCGAGGCGCCTCGTTTACGGGGTTTTCTGCGTTACCTCGACGACTTGGCTGCGCGCGAAATCCGCGAAGGAGAAGC
>CALEZK010000143.1 GCA_937928585.1 uncultured bacterium
GGCGTGCGGACCGAAACTGCTGATCGCGGACGAGCCCACCACCGCGCTCGACGTCACGATTCAGGCGCAGATTCTCGATCTGTTGCGAAAACTCCAGTCCGATTCAGGCTTGTCCATTCTCTTGATCACGCACAATCTCGGCATTGTGGCGGAAATGGCGGACGAAGTGGCCATCATGTACGCGGGCAAGATAGTCGAGCACGGTCGCATGCGCGACGTGTTCAAATCGCCCAGTCATCCGTATACCAGGGGCCTGTTCAACTCCCTGCCGGACATTCGCAAACCCGGTGAGCGATTGCAGGCCATTCGCGGTTCTGTTCCGCCTGCAACGCGTTTTCCCGAAGGGTGTCGTTTCCATCCGCGTTGTCCATACGCGTTCGATCGATGCAGCATTGACGAACCTTCCCTGCAAACCGCGGGAGATGCGCACAACGTTGCTTGCTGGTTGCACGATACGGAAACCATGACACGAAAGGGGCGACCGGTTGGCATGCCGCGCGAGGCGGTTGCTGCGCCATGAACGCGAAGCCCGATCATAAGCCGCTGCTGCAAGTCGAAGATCTTATCGTGCATTTTCCAATTCGGAAAGGCGTATTTTCCCGCGTGGCAGGCGCCGTGCGCGCGGTGGACGGCGTCAGCTTTTCGCTCGCGCGCGGAGAAACCCTCAGCATTGTCGGGGAAAGCGGCAGCGGTAAAACCACCTGTGGACGCGCCATACTCCGCCTGATAGAACCGACCGGCGGCAAAGTGCTGTTCGACGGCATCAATGTCAGCCAGTTACCCAAGCGTGAACTGCGCGCCTTGCGCAAACGCATGCAAATTATCTTTCAGGACCCCTTCGGCTCGTTGAACCCGCGTATGACGGTGTATTCGATGCTCACCGAAATCATGAAGACGCACAAGATCGGCTTGAGCTATTCGCGGCGGGAACGCGTGACCGAATTGCTTTCGCTTGTCGGTTTGCCGCCGGAAGCCGCTGATCGCTATCCGCACGAGTTCAGCGGCGGTCAACGCCAGCGCATCGGCATCGCGAGGGCAATAGCCGTCGAACCCGATCTTATCGTCGCGGATGAACCGGTGTCGGCGCTCGACGTTTCAATCCAGGCGCAGATATTAAATTTGATGGAAGACCTGCAGCAGCGCCTCGGTTTGACCTATTTATTCATCGGTCACGACCTGAGCGTGATTCGCCATATCTCGGACAAGGTCGCCGTCATGTACCTCGGACGAATCGTCGAGTTTGGAACGACGCAAGATATTTTTGAACGCCCCGTGCATCCCTATACGAAGGCATTGTTGTCGGCGGTGCCGCTGCCCGATCCGGATCAACGCAAAGATCGACAAATACTGACCGGCGATGTGCCGAGCCCGATCAATCCGCCCAGCGGGTGTCATTTCCATCCGCGCTGTCCGGACGTTCAACCTTCCTGTTCGCGACGCCTGCAATCGTTGCGAGAGCGCGACGCGGGTCATTTCGCCGCGTGCCATATTCACGCACCGGAAGATGGTACGCGCTGATCATGCGCGTCGACCGCACATGAATCGGTTGGCCTGGGGGGTCGTTACCGGGATGATCGCGGCGGGCGCCTTTGCAGCGGGTTACCTCGCGCATCGAAACCAATGGATACCCCAATCGATTCGCGATGCCGTGCGCGGCCAGAACGTGAGCACGACGACACGGCCATTCGGCGGCGATGCGTTTCCGCTTCAGGAGCGCGGCATGACTTCGGAAGAACAGGACGCGATTCTCGCGCTGGGCTACGCGCAAGGATCGCAGCCACTGCCCGCGTCGAGTGGTGTCAAAGTCTTCGATCCCGGCTTGGCCTACAATGGACTTAATCTGTACACCTCCGGCCATGCGCCCGAGGCTATCCTGATGGACATGCAGGGCAAAACGCTGCATTCCTGGAAGTGCGATTTCGCGACCGCGTTGCCGCGCATCCCGCGCCCGGCACATGTACGCGAAGCGGCCACCAAATCATGGCGGCGCGCCTATCTCTATCCGAACGGTGATCTGCTTGCCATCTTTGAAGGCGTCGCGCTCGTCAAGCTCGACAATACATCCACGCCGCTGTGGACGTATATGCGCGGCTGCCATCACGATCTCAGCGTAATGCCCAATGGCGACATCCATGTGCTGACCAGCGAACTTCGCGACGGCATCATCGACAATGGCATCGCGCGCCTTAATGCGAACGGAGAAGAGCAGGCCTACGTCTCGCTGCTGGACGCGTTTCGCGGCTCGCGCTATGCAACACTGCTCGATTGGCTGCCGAAACAGGGCGATGTTCTGCACGTTAATACGCTCAACGTGCTCGACGGTACACATGCCAACGCGAACCCCGCCTTTCGCGCCGGCAACATTCTACTGTCCTCACTGACGCTGAACACGATTGCCGTGATCAATATGGACACGCGCATCATTGACTGGGCGGCAACGGGACTCTGGCGCGCGCAGCACGATCCCGAGTTGCTCGCTAACGGGGCCATGCTTGTGTTCGATAATCGCGGGGCTGGAACCATGTCGCGCGTGCTTGAAATCGATCCGCAGACACAACAGATTCTCTGGCAGTATCCGAACGATGGTGTCGAGGCATTTTACTCGGAGTGGTGTGGCGCGGCGGCTCGCCTGCCTAACGGCAACACGCTGATCAGCGAAACCGACAACGGCCGCGCGCTAGAGGTTACCGCCGGCCATCAGATTGTTTGGGAATTTATCAATCCGCATCAGTTCGAGGAAAACGGCGTGCAGATGGTGGCCGCGCTCTTCGAGGTGGTGCGTTTGCCCGCGGATTACGCCGCCTCCTGGCTGGCAGCGCGATAGGGCATGGAGCAAAGATCGGCCTTCTGTTATTCTAAAGGTCGTGATCGCACTTGGGGGGAATCGGATTATGGCGCGCGTGTTGCTCGTCGATGACAACGAAGATTTTCGGGCCTCGGTACGCGCCATACTCGTGCACGCCGGCTACGAAGTCGTCGAGGCGAGTGACGGACGCGAAGCCCTGGCAACCTACTCCGAGATAAAGCCCGATCTTGTGGTAACGGACATGGTCATGCCTGGCATGAATGGTATGGAAACCATGCTCGAGTTGTGGCGCGATTATCCGAAAGCGCGTTTCATCGCGATGTCGGGCAGCGCACAGGCGTTTAATGCGGAGTTCAATCTGGATTGCGCGCGCGAGTTCGGCGCAATCTTTACCTTCACAAAACCCCTGGAGCGTGAACCATTCCTGAAAGCGGTTGCCGATGCCATCGCAACGAATTGAGCCTGTGCCATGAACAAACGGATTATTGTCACCGGCGCGAGTAAGGGCATTGGCAAAGGCATTGCCACCTTCCTCGCCATGGACGGATTTCGCGTTGGATTGATCGCGCGCTCCCGCGATCTGCTGGAGGATCTTCGCCAGAGCATCGAGGCGCAGGGCGGCGATTGTTTCGCTGCCGCCTGTGACCTTCGCGATCCGGATGAAACGTCCTACGCAATCAACGCGGTGGCGGAACACTTCGGCGGCGTTGACGCGCTCATCAATAATGCCGGGCTGGTGATTCGCAAATCGGTGTTCGACATTTCGACCGAAGAGTGGCGCGCCATGATCGAGACAAACATCAACGGGCCATTTTTTGCCACGCGCGCCGTGCTTCCGCACTTCACGGCGCAAGGCCATGGCCATATCGTCAATCTATCGTCCATCTCCGGTAAAATGCCGCTGGCAGGCGGCAGTGGCTATGCAGCCACAAAGTTCGCCATCACCGGGTTCTCGCAATCGCTGTTCCAAGAAGTACGAGACATGGGCATTAAGGTGACAACGCTCTATCCGGGTTCTGTTGATTCCGAGTCGCATCGCCACGACTTCGCAGCCGACAACTCCTGGAAAGTGAGCCCGGCGGAAGTGGGCGCCGCGGTGCGCGACGTCCTGATGACCGCGCCGGGCACTGTCATCAGCGAACTCGAGATTCGGCCCTTGCGCAAACCAACAGGAACGTAAATCAATGAACGCATCCGGACAACTTCTGACTTCCCTTGGCCATACCATTCCCGCGCACCGCTTTGGTGGATTGAAAGAGCACACCCATCTCGCGCAGGACGGCGCGGCGATGCGGCAGGCCTTGCAGGAAGACGGCTATCTGCTGTTGCGCGGCGTGCTCCACCGCGACGAAGTGCTCGCCGCGCGCGCGGAAGTTTTCGCGCGCCTTGCCTCGGTTGGGGAACTGAAGGAGCCGTCGATTGAAGGCATTCCAACGGGCACAAGCAAGCGCGCCGAACTCGAACCCGATCTCGGCGCGTTTTGGCGTTCCGTTTGCGAAGGCCCGGCGGTACGGCGCGTCACGCACCAAGGGCCGATGTTTGACGTGATGGGGCGCATACTCGACGGGCCGGTGCGCTCGTTCGATTTCCTATGGCTGCGCGCGATGGCGCCGGGCCGCGCATCCGCCTTTCACTTCGATCACGTTTACATGAACCGGGGCACTGACCAACTCTATACCGTGTGGACCGCGCTCGGCGATGTCCCGCTTGAAGATGGCCCCATGCTGCTGGTCGAAGGTTCACACCTGTGGGAAGACCTGATCGCCGAGTACAGGGGTTTCGACGTTGACCAAGACAAGAGCAAACCCGGCCATGTAACGATGGACCCTGTCGAACTCGCCGAAGCGCGCAACTGCCGCTTGTTGTCCACCGAGTTTCACGCCGGCGACATCCTCGTCGTCACCATGTTCATGCTTCACGGGTCCCTGGACAACCGCTCGCAACGGGTCAGGCTTTCCTGCGACACCCGATACCAACGCGCGGATGAACCGATCGATCCGCGATTCATCGGAAATCCGCCCATGGCGCACGGCGAAAGCTACGCAGGCGTAAGCGGCGCAAAGCCGATGACCGCGGAACTTATTCGCCGCTGATAGCTTCAGGTAGCCTTTCGTAATCAATCCCTTCTCCCTTTGAAGGGGGGGGCGCGAAGCGCCGGGGGATGTGATCGCGGCACACTAGATCATATTCTTCGCCAAGGGCCACAACTTCTCGATGGTATCCGGCGGTTTCAGGTTGCGATAAACATAGATCCGGATCTCGCCCTGCTCCGCCAGCGGATGCACCGAGCGCGCGACCTCGCCACCCGAATCGAACATCTTGCGACGGGCGAAGTCCGCTCCAATACTACCGACGGCCATGATGATTTCTTCCGACGCATTGCGGGGTCCCCACAGCCAGTAATTATTGTGCGTGGCAATGGCCTGGGGCAGGCCGAGTTCCCGGCCAAAGAAATCGATTGCCGCCGCTTCGCCATAGTTGCTGCAAATGATCGCGCACTTCGCGCGGTCCGACTCCGGCAGCGCGTTGTACGCTTTCGCAACGTTCTCCGCGAGTTCTTTCCAACCGAATCGATCGGCGAAGTGCTGGCCCAACGCCGCATCATGCCCCTTTTCGTCGCGTGGCGGCTTCAGGCCGAGGGCCTGCTCATACCGCAGAATTCCCTCTGGAGAAAGTAGTGGCACCGCCATTGGCGCGATGATAAGCCCCGCCAATGCGGCCAGCGCGAGCGCGGCGGGTCGAAACCATGCGCCCCGTCTCTGCGCGAACCGTTCGATGGCGAGTGCGCCTGCCGGCAGCACGAGCGAATACGCCGGTGCCAGATAGTAGGACTTGCCATTGGTCAGCGAGAAGAAGAAGAAAAGAAAGACAAACATGACCGCATAAATGCGATAGGCCCGCAACGACTGCGCGCGAAAAAGGTATACGATTCCCGCGATCCAGATCGGAAGGTAAAGCGGGTGCGCCATAAGCAATTGATCCAGAAAATACTTGAGCGGGTTTGTCGCGGCATTCTTCATGCTGCTCGCATTGCGCATGAATTCCAGTGTCACCCAGTCGGTCGAGTGCATCCAGTACACGTGCGGCAGAAAGATTAGAAAGGCGATTGCGCCACCGATATACGGGTATGGCGAACGCAGGTACTTCCATTGCATGGTCAACACGATGCCGGCGGCCAGCGCGATGGCCAGAAAGGCGACGCTGAACTTGTTCTGCACACCAAGGCCGGCGATGACTCCAAAGAGCAGCCAAAGTTTTGCGTTTTGCGTGGCGATGATCCGGCACAACACGAAAATCAGGAGCGCCCAAAACAACACGTCGAACGCGTTCATGGAATAGAAGGATGATGTGCCAAGATAAACAGGAAGCAAGGCGGCCAATAGCGCGGCGAGCGATTGCCCAAAACGCGCCGCGCCCAGTTCTCGCGCGATGAAACCAAAAACAACCGCGGTCGCCGCATGCGCGAGACCCGGTGGCAGCCGCAGCGCAAACAGCGATTCGCCAAAGATGGCCCGCCATGCCGCAAGCAGTACTATCGAAAACGGCGGCTGATCGACATAGCCCAGCGCAAGTTCCTTGCTGCATGCAATGTAGTACAACTCGTCCCGGAATATCCCATACCCGTTCGCGGTCACGACGTGCAGCAGAAGCGCAAGCGCGCCCATGGCCCATACGCCAAGCGCGACGGGCGGGCGAGGTGTAGCGGTTTCGTCTGTCATTTGGAAAGTCCTCCCATGGCCCCTATGATGGTACTCCCAAACAAATGGTTTATGGGCATGGGCCCAAACGCATGGCAGGCGCCGCCCCCGGAGCCGTCCATGTCCGGTCTTGGGAATAATTTAGCGTCATTCGGCATTTCCGAGTGGCGTGTGTTGGCGCAACAACTCCAAAATTCTTTGAAAGGACTTTAATATGCTGCGTAAAACCCTGCTGCGTGCCCTGTGCCTCCCGCTTGTGGCGGTGATGAGCTTGACCGCGACCCCCGCCTGGGCCGCTGACACGTACGCCCTGGACCTGAGCCATTCCTCGTTCATTTTTCGGGTGAAGCATCTGGGTGTCAGCTATTCGTACGGGCGGTTCAACGATGCCTCGGGCAGTTTTACCATCGACGAAGCCGACCCCAGCAAGAACGCAATCGAAATCGAAATCAAGACGGCGAGCGTTGACACGTACAATGAAGGACGCGACAAGCACCTGCGCAATCCGGATTTTTTTAATTCCACCGAATTCCCAACGATGACGTTCAAGAGCACCGCGTTCAAGAAGAAAGAGGGCAACCTCTATGAAGTCACCGGCGACTTTACATTGCTCGGCGTAACAAAAAGCATTACCGCGGAAGCGGAACTCGTTGGTGTCGGCAAAGGCATGAAGGGGGAACAGCGCGCCGGTTGGGATGCCGTATTTACGATCGACCGCACGGACTTTGGAATGAACTACGGCCAGGAAGGCATCGGCAAAGAAGTGCGCATCATCGTCGGCATTGAAGGCATAAAGAAATAATCAGCGTGCCGCTACTGCCGAAACTGGCGGATGTGGTGATCGAAATGCTTGTAGCAGAAGACACCCCAGTCCTTGCCGGAAAGTTTTCCGAAAATGGCGTGTAGCGGCCATGGACCATTGACGTCCTTGGCAACAAACCGATCGACCAGGCCAAGCAGTTCGCTGAGGTCCGCGGACCACTCCGTTGGTTTCGTCACGAAAGCCTCGGGCGGCCCCTGCGCGCGTCCCTTCGGCCAGGGTATTACGTAGATCGCAAGATAGCGTATGCCCGGCAGGCGCATCGGCGAGATTATCGGTTTGGCGGTCGCGTCGCCCAGGGTGTGATGCATTTGGTCAATAAGATGAACGATCATTTGTGGAGCGGACATCCGGCCCCAAGCGGGCCGGGTGTCCGGTTCGATACGCTTCAGGCGCGCAATCAATTCTTCCCGGTCGGCCTTGTTTGCCATGCTTTTCATCGCGCTTCTCCGTGTGAAGGGTCGCGCGTATCATACAGCGAGCGGTGATCCGCCGTACAATACGCCATTCCGGAGCAACCCTCAGCATGACACTGCAACTCGTCGCGGCGATTGGCCCCTGTATTGTCGCGTGCTTCTTATTTCTCGCCGTGCAGGCTGCGCTCCCCCGAGAGAAAACGGCGCTTGCGCGCGCCGCGGAAACGATTGCGTTCATCGTTGGCGCAATCGTCGGCATGATCGCGATCCTCGGAGTTCCTTCCTTCCCCGCGCGGGACGCCGCGCAATGGCTATTCTATGTGGGAGTCGCAATCGCGCTGCTCATCGCGGCGGAACCGCGCTGGTCGAAGAATGCGCCGCTCCGCGTTGGCGTCCGCACCGCTGCAACAGGACTCGCGCTCGTTGCGGTCCTCCGCCCATTGATTGTGAACACGTGGTCCACGTCAACCACCGCGTTGTGGCTGGCGATGTTGCTCCTATTGATGGTTGCAATTGTCGAATCCTATACCACGCTCGCGGAACGTGAGACATCCGCAATTGTCACCGGGTTGTCACTCTTAATCATCGTTGCGGGCAGCGTCGTGATGCTCTTTGCCGGCAGTGCGAAACTTGCACAACTCGGGGGCGCGGTCGCATCCGCCCTTGGTGGCATCGCTATCCTCGGGGCATTTCGAAAACAGCGCTATCCCGTCGCCGGCGCACTTGCTGTTGCATGGGCGCTCACCGCATTGATTTGGGTGCAGGGGTATATCTTCGCGGAAGCGCCGATCACCGCGATGCTTCCGCTAATCGGCGCAGCTTTCGCCCCGTGGGTTTTGCGCATGCAGCTATTGGTCCGAAAATCCGCATGGCAGCGTGCCACCGTCGCCGCGGTAGTAACTGTGATCCCATTAGGCATTGCCATTGCCATCGCGTACCGCGCCTACACCGCATCGGCATCAGGCTACAGCTACTAACCTAAAGTGCGGCAGTCAGGCGAGCAGCTTGCCATCCGTTGCCAACTGCTCAATCCACAACAAAGCCTTCCTTCTCCAATTCCTTGGCGAGGTCGGCCTTCGAAATTCGCGCGACAGCAACGATTTTTCGCGGATCGAGGTTTTCAAAGTGTTTCGCAAAACGCCTGCGATGCAAGAGATCGGCCATGACCAAGGGGTCGTCGGATTCCAGGACGTGCAGCGTGCGCAGCCGGACCCGCTTCATGCCACCGCGCCAATCGTCCAGCGTTTGTAGCACGTTGGCTGGCAGGCTCCCGCCCCGATTGTGATCGAGGAGAAACTTCACGAACGCATCACCGTCATGGCCTTCCTGCACGGCCTTCGTGAACGAATCCTTGGAAAGGGAATACACCGTTGCAAGACCGGTGCTGCCGCGCACGGCAAACTGATCGAGCGGAACCGTCAATAGCGGATCCATGTCCTGCGACGGAACGACGATATCGAAGTTCGGTTGAACGATGATCTCGCCGCGACGCTCCGGAAACTGCGTATGCAAGTGAGGGTCGTCGGCACCCCCGATGAACGCGCGCCCGAGCGGCGAGAGCCGGAAGAGACCGGTGCCGCCGTCATCCGCGCGATCCACAAGGCCCAGCCAGAGGACCGACTCCTCCAGTGAACGCGCCATGCCCCGCTCCGAGTTGGAACCCGTAGCGCCCGCATAAATCCAGTGCCCCCCCGCACACTTGAGAATCGGTTGTTCGCCGTCAAGGCTTTGGCGTTGCGCATACTCGACAAAGTCAGTCACGGCATACCACGAGTCGGGCTTAATCTCGTCAATCAACGCGGCCATGCGGCGGCGCGAAGCCGCTTCGCTGCTCTGCGACATCAGCCAGTCGAAAAGCACGCGATGCCTGCCCACGCGGTCCAGCGCGATCAAGGCTTCAAGCTCTCCGGCGCGCAGCTCATTGTCGACGCGCGCAAGCCAGCCGACACCTTGCGCAAGCCACAGGCACGTTTGCAGCGACGGTTCGCTTTCTTCCGGGCAAAGTTCCTGCAACCGCCGGCGATCTTCGCGGAAGAGTTCGCCATCGCCGCGCATGCGCGCCGGCCGCGCGGCAATTGCCGCGACGAGTCTGCAAATGCGATCGGAAAGATCCAGGCCGCGCGAGTCTGTCGACGTTGGTTTCGATTTTGCGGGCTTCAGCGCGTGTCGGCCCGTGCCATTCGCGCGGGACGCATCGCGCCACTGTCGCAACTCAGTCAAGACTCCCGCAACGCGCACAAGCCGGTCTTCGCTGTCGAAACGAAACATTTCAAAGAGCACGAAGCCCTGAAACAGTTCCAACAAGGCCTGCTCAACGGCATAGTCGGATTTTCCCGCCGCGCTTCGAATCGCAGCCGCGGGAAGCAGGCCCGATTTCGATTGCCACACGATATCGAAGACTTCGCGCGCGGCGGTCGAGAATCCGCGCGAAGCCACATACTCGACAATGGAATCCGGATGCTCGTAGCATCTCGCGACAAGTTCTTCCGCGGCCGCCTTCTTGCCGCCGGGTTTCTCGATGCCGATCTGTTCTTCCAACCGGCGGAATTCGTGCGGCCCCAGCCCCTTTACAAGATTCGCCAGCGAAGGAACATCGCCGCGATTCTCGAGACCGTCGGAAATGCGCTTCACCACTGCCGGTCCTTCCGCGACCAACTTTACCTTGGTGATATCGGTAAAAAAGATGCGGTGGTTCACGTCGATGATGTACTCAATTTCCTCTTCTGGAACTTCGAGTTTCTTCGACAAGAATCGGACGGTGAGGCCGGAGCGGCTGTTCAGCGTCAGCTCTTTAGCGATGCGAAACGCCGGCCTGCTCAGGCCTTCGAGCGCTGCAATCAAGCTTGCGCCATGGCGCATCGCGGATCCCCCTGATCAAAACGCATAGAAATTCCCGGAGAATTAACAACTAAACCAGCAGTATAGCCAACAATGACCGGCCTGACAAGCGTTCAGCTCAGGCATGTTGCGAGCACCGGCGATGGGGCGAGGGGCGAGGCGGTGTTCGGGGATGTATGCGGCACGGCGGGGCGCTTACGGCAGGCAAAGACGTCGCAAGCCAAGACGCCGAAGCGCGTCCAGCGGCTCAACCGGCGCGATTCGCCCTCGGTATCGCCTTACTTCAGAATCCGGCCTGCAACGGCATCAAGCCGCTTTAACACTTCGGGATCGCGCGCGTCGGGCGCGGTAATCAGCGCGAATTCCAGCGCCGTGGCGCAACCTTTCGCGCACGCGCAACCCGGTTCCTTCAGTACCGGCACGAGCTGCTTCACAAGATCGCGCGCGTTGTCCGCGTTTGCGTGCAGCACTTTGATGATCTGGTCAACCGTAACGTGTTCATGATCCGGGTGCCAGCAGTCGTAGTCGGTCACCATTGCGACCGTCGCGTAGCAGATCTCGGCTTCGCGCGCCAGCTTTGCCTCCGGCATATTGGTCATGCCGATGACGTCGCAACCCCACTGCCGGTAGAGATGCGATTCCGCCAACGTCGAAAATTGCGGGCCCTCCATCACGAGGTATGTCCCGCCGCGCTCGACTTTTATGGCAAGGTTCTTCGACGCCCGTTCAACGCAGTCACCGAGGTGTCCGCAAACCGGGTGTGCCATCGAGACGTGGGCAACCATGCCCGTGCCGAAGAAACTCTTCGAGCGCGCGAAGGTGCGATCGATAAACTGATCGACAATTACAAAGTCGCCGGGGTGCAAATGCTCACGCAGCGATCCAACCGCGCTTATCGAAAGTATCTGCGACACCCCCGCGCGTTTCATGACATCAATGTTGGCGCGAAAGTTTATCTCCGAAGGCGGGATCTTGTGGCCTCGGCCGTGCCGCGGCAGAAATACGAGTTGCTCGCCCTGAAACTCGCCGAAGAGCAGGTCATCGGAAGGTTTGCCAAATGGCGACTCGATGGTAACCCAGCGGCGGTTCTCAAGTTCGGCGAAGTCGTATACGCCACTACCACCAATGACACCCAGCAACGGTTTCCGATTCGACATGATTCTTTCCCAAGGGTTTTGTGCGCGCGAAATTGCGCCGGCGCACCCGGATTTTCGCGGAAGCGTAGACTCTACCGGATCGAGCGTTACTGATCCACCACACCGCGCAGCGCGTTGCGCACGGCGCTCACCGCCGCCTGCTTCACGCGATACACCTGGCGACGCCCTTCGATCATGCCGAAACGTGCGTGCGCATCGTCCGTGCAGGGCTTGCCGATGCTCAAGGTTGGCAGCACTGTTGGCGCGGTCGCGTCGGGTGCCTGCGTGGTAATGCTGATGGTAAGGGTCGGCGCGTCGAGGCCAAACGGCGACAGATCAGCGGGCGACTCCGCCGCATCGACCGAAGTCGCGAAGAACGACGCAAACGTGTCGAGAATCGTCTGCATGTCGTCCTGACTTTCCCAGACTTTTCCGGCGGGTTCCTGGACCTTCCACAGTTGCTCGCCGCGCAGGAAGACATATTTGGTGCCTTCAAATGTCAGCGACACTTCCGTGGCGGTGTTCTTCGGGAACGAAAGTAGATCACGGGCCATGAAGTCTTTCGCGCTGACCGCCAGCTTGTCCACATTCGATTGATGGAGTTGCGTGACGACGCCGGAGTCCTGCGTCACGTAGTATCGCGTTTCGTCCGGCGTAGCCGCGCCGACAAGAATCTCCGCGGGCGTTTCTACACCGTCAAATGTGATTGACAGGCGAATCTTGGGAACATCAAATCCAAACTCCGGTTTGCGCTCGGTAAATGAATTGCTGCCTTTCATTTCCAAGAGGTTGCCGATAAACCGGGAGACCGCGGCCTGATCCGATGCCTGCTCCTGCGGTTCTTTCAGTATCCAACCGCGCACAGGATCATTCGCGAGGAGAAACTGCTGTGGTCCCGCCGCATAGGAGATCGAATTGATGGTGTTTCCCTGCCGCGTGATAAGCCGCTTCTCGCGCCAGGCGTCCGGGGAAGACAACGGGAAATTTGAAATGATGCTTGCATCGACAACAAATACCGCGGGGCTTTCTTCAAGACGCACGAATACGCCCGCATCTTCCTTGCGATCGCGCTCAAATGCGCCAAAATAAGCCGTCTGCAAGGGGCCGTCCGCGCCACTCTGCACGCGCACGCGTGCGCGCGGCGGATTGAGTTGATAATCCGCGAGATCTTCGGGTTGATCGACATAGTTGCGCCCCATCGCGTACTGCAATTCGCCTGCAAGCGTTGTCAGCATTTGTTGGTCCGCGGTGCCGGGCTGCGGCGCGGTAATGGACCAGGTTCCCTGCGCGTCTTTCTCCGCGACCACGGTAACCGATTCTTCCACCGCGGGCGCCTGCCCTTCCGGGGTATCTTTCGCGGCGCGCATCGCGGTGAACTCGATTCGCGTAATGCCTTCATTGCCTTCCTTGAAGAGATCGCGATCGCGCAGCCAGTTCAAATCACGGTCGAGTTCGAAAAACTGATCGGGGCTGACAAGAAATACGGGGCCGTCGCCTTCCCGTGCATACCGAAATTTTTGGGTCGGATCCATGACCCCGAACGTCAGGGCGATGCCTTTGCCATCTTTCGTGCTCGCCAAGACTTCAAGCACAGGCTCGGCAAGTCCAAAATCCGCGGGGTTCGCCGGCGCGTCTTCGATCGTGCGCTCATTGCGTAGTTCCGCAATGTTCGTCGCCACGCGCTCCCACACTTGCGGGTTCGCTTTGATGGGTCCGGGCTCGGTTATCCGCCAACCGGAATCGCCATCGCGCGCGCCGCTCGTGGCGCGCTCGGCCTCGCGCTTGATCGTAATGGCGGAGACGTCCTGCGGTGTGAACTCATAGAGTCGTTTGGCCTCGATTGCTTGCTGCTTCTTGTCGTACTGGACCTTTACCATCATCCAGTACCCGCCGCAGAGCGCCGCCAACACTGCCAGCAAGAATACGTTCGTTCGGGTCTTCACGCGTACCGTCTCCGCACCATGAAGACCACCAGCGCGCATACAAGCACACCCTGAACAACACCGAGACCCGCGACCCACCAGATAACGGTTTCGTCCGCGTGCGAAAGCTTGATTGGGGGATTCTCGCGACCCGCAGGTCGAATCGCGATCAACTGTTCGCGTTCCGTCAGCCAGGCTACGGCATTCATAAAGAAATTCAGATTGCCGCCAAGGCGTATCGTGTCCTGATTGATGTACTCGGTGTCGCCCACAACGACAATGCGCGCGCCTTTCATTTGACCCGAATCGCCGACGGGCACTTCCGTCTGGTAAACCGCCGAAGCAGCCAGACTGATGGAGCCCGTCTTCTCCTGCGGATCGCGCGTAGGCGGTGTTCCTTGAAGCAGCGATACCAGATTCGTTTCGGCGTAGCAATACGGCAAAGTCCGGAGCAGCGTGGTGCCCGTTACGTTTGCGGGCGGCGCGTCGGCCAACGATACGGAACACGCCGCGATCAGCATCATCTGCTTGTCGAATCCGCGTGTAATCGGGCTCGATTGCTCGTAACAACCGTTGAACTCAACATCGGGCACGTCGATCTGGCCGAATGTCTGCGTGGCCGCGACATCGGAATAGAGCGTGATTTCGCCCAGACGCGGTTCGACGCGTTGATCAGCGATGACAACGTCCGCGCCCACCACAATGCCGAATCGCTGCTGCAGCCAGTCCAGCAGGCGTTTGCGCGGCGCGGCCGGGTCTTCGGAGAACTGCGGATCAACATGGATTAGCAAGCGTCCGCCGCCGCCGACAAAGGTGTCGAGCGCGGCAAGTTCATCTATCGACAAATCGCCACCCTGCGCGGCGTTCAAACCGTTGATAACAATCAGATCATACCCGCCAAGCACACCGCCTTCGCCGGGCTTAATGGCCATAGGCTCCGCTTTATAGCTCTCGCGTTCGAGCAGTTGCTTCACCGTCGCGATTTCCGGGCGCGAGATATCGGTTTCGCCGTGGCCCGTCAGGAAGCCGATCTTGGGTTCAGCGGTTTGAAGCACGTTGATCAGCGCATTCGTGAAATCGCGCTCTTCAAGGCGCGGCACTGCGCCGGTCAACGATACCGTCCGTTGTCGCGCGCCGGATTTAATGACAATCGACCCCTTTGGATCTGCAAAGCTCAGTTTCATTGCTTCCGCGCGCGCGCGCTCTCTCACCGGGTCCATATACGACACGACAAGATACGGGCTGATTTCGGAGCAACGCTTCAAGAACAATTGCGCTTTGTCGCGCGCGATCACCACGTCGCGCTCCTCGGTCGGCGGAAAGAGCGCGGTAACGGATACTTCCTGCGTCAGACCCTGCAACACCTGAACAGTTTGCGGGGCCATCGCGGTGCGGCCTTCTTCGGTAAGGTCCCAGGAACGGTCCCACCGGCGAAAGAAGGCGTAGGTCACGCTGCAGATTGCGAGAAAGGTGATGGACGCGATGATGCCGTTGAAAGAACCCATCCGGCGCTGCTCTTTTGCGGCGCTTGCTTTCGTAATGAACGTAAGCACGAACCAGACCAGCGCAAGCGCCAACGACACACCAAACGGTATGTAGACAGCGCTCTGAAAAATGTCGCGTTGTATCGCAAGGATGTTGAGCGTTAGCCCAAGTGCTAAAAGCGCGCTGACACCGGCGTATGCACGGAAACGATTCACGTCTACGCCCTCCACTGGCGCGATTCAAGCGCGCGGAAGGTGAGAAACAAAAAGAACGCCGTAAACAACACGTAGTAGGCGATGTCCTGTGGTTGCACGATGCCCTGCGCCATGCGTTCCGCATGACGGTCAAGGGGGAGCTCAACAACCAACTGCCGGAAAATGCCCCAGAAGAATGCGATTGCCCGCGCCGCGTTCACGCCCAACTGCGCGGGAATCTCGGGCGCTGCCGGCAACGATTGACCAAAGGTGCCCACGATATAGGAAATGAACCAAAGCGCGAAGGTGACGATGCCCGCGGTAACCGGGCTGCGCGTCCACGCGGATACAAATAGTCCCAGGCTCATGAACGCTCCGCTCATCAAGAACAAAGTCAACAGGCCAAACGCGAGTACCGCTGGTTCGACGTCCGTGTAGTACCCGACAACCGCGAGGTGTACGCCAACAATCGACATTAGCACAAGCACGATTATCATCGCCGCGCCGTATTTGCCGAATACGATGTCGCGATCGCGAAGCGGATAGGTGAGCAGCAATTCAATCGTGCCCCGGCTGCGCTCTTCCGCAAGCAACCGCATGGTGATGAGCGGGCCGATAAACATGAGCAACTGACCGCAAAACAAGAGATAGGGGCTAATCAGCAGCTCTTCCAGTTTGGGCACGCCTTCATAGCCTTTTTCCGCGGGATTGACGGTAATCGCGCAGAACTCCGTAAACGACGCGGCAAAGCCCAAACCTGAAATCGCGGCGTAGGTACCCACGATCACGTAGCCCACGGGCGTCGTGAAGAAGCTCGATAGTTCGCGCTTCGCTACAGACCACGCGCTTCTCATACCGCCATCTCCTGATCCGATGAGACGGCATTGATAAAAACTTCTTCAAGCGTTCGACGTTTCAACTGAATCCCCGCGAGTCCGCAATCGGCCGATGACAGCGCAGCCACAATGGCTCCCCGCAAATCGGCGCCACGCGGCGCCATCACTTGGTAGCGGCCGTTGCCCAGTGTCTCGACGCCGGTCACGCCTTCGAGCGCGCGCAACTTGCTCACAATAGTTTCGGTAACGCCGGTGGCTTCAACTTCGATTCGTTCCGTGTCGCCTCCGGTCAGATTGTGCATCGTGTCCTGCGCGACGATATGCCCGCGATTGATAATGATGACGCGCTCGCAGACCATGGCGACTTCCGGGAGGATGTGCGTACTCAGCAGCACGGTATGTTCGGGAGCAAGTTCCTTGATGACCTGCCGTATGTCGACGATCTGCCTGGGATCCAGCCCGGAGGTCGGCTCGTCGAGTATCAAGACCGGTGGATTCCCGATCAGGGCCTGGGCAAGCCCGAGGCGTTGCCGATACCCCTTCGACAGGTTGCGTATGATGCGGTTGCTCATGTCCGTCAAACCGCAGCGGCGAATCACGCGATCAACTTCCGATTTAACCGACCCGCGCGCGATGCCCTTTACCTCCGCTGCGTAGCGGAC
>CALEZK010000144.1 GCA_937928585.1 uncultured bacterium
GTACGCCATGGACTCGCAGCAGATTGAACGGGTGTTCCAATCTTTATTGGCACAGATACCCTCCTCCTGTCTGTCGGTGGCTTGTATCTCGAAATATTCTGTGAAAACGTCGGAAACGATGCAGCCTTCCTTTACCTGCTTTGCACCGGGCGTTGCATTACCGGTTTCGGCAACCTACGACTGCGTAATCCTCATTGAGGAAGCGGTTTCACAGTTGCAAGACGAGGGGTGTTTACAGGACATACTGGACCGATTAAGTAAAAACGGCATCTTGATGGCGGTTTTGCCAACCATCTATATCGACACCTTGCCGGATGAAACGGCCCGCCTCCTGGAAGGGCTTGGACTGTTTCAGTTTTCTCCAGACCCGGTTGGGGATGGTCTTGCGCTGCTGACGTTTGCCCGGTCCACATTCGATCCGCTGGCGCACGCGCGACACCTCTCTGAAGCCGGCATGCCCGGCAGGGCGGCGGCTTTGCTCGAATGGTTGACGCGCCGAACTCCCCTATCCGAAGAGCAGCGTGCAGGAATCGCGGTCGAGATGCTGCGGCATTTTCGGCGCGCCGCGGAGATGATCGATCCGACGGCGAACCATGGATTGCTGTTCCACGCGCAGAAAGAGTTTCACGTCGCGGTGCATGCGTGGCCGCGGCGTCACGAACTATATCGGGAACATGCCGCAATCTGGCGGCGCTTTGGCAACGACGACTATGCCGCACGCCTGCTGCGGTCGGTATTGCACGTCGCGGAAGATGACGCGACGCGCTCTGCGCTCGCCAGGTGCGCACCGGTTAACACCGTGCAGCCGACGGTGGAGACGTTGCGGGAGTGGACAGGCAACAAGAAGGCGCCTCGCGTTCTGGTGCTTACGCACCACGCAAGCGACTACGGCATGGATTCCTTATACGACGGGTTGTCCCAAGTGCTGGGCTTTGAGAATGTTGTTGAGTATCCATGGAAGCCAACGCTGCACGGACTGGACGAGGCGGCGACGTTGAAGTATCCGTGTTGGTTTGACTATCCGGGCACGGCGCGATCCCCGGAAGCACTCGTCCAAGAACTGCGCGACGGACTATTCGACGTGATTGTGTTTGCCGACTTTGTCGAAAGGACGAATCGTGACGAGATTTTGCGAATTCTCGATGCCGCACCGGATACTCCTGTCGTCGCCTACGATCCGTGGGATGACGGGAGCGCGACGCAGAAATCTGCATGCGCATATTTGAACGGACGTTTGATTGCCGCGTATTTCAAGCGCGAGATGCTGGCGTGTCTGGATTATGGAGAAAACGCGTACCCCCTGCCCTTCGGCTATCCCGATCGACATGTGCCCAGTTTGCTGCCAGAGCGAAGAACAACCGATCTGTTCTGGGCTGGAAAGCGGTTGTTTGGCACGCGCTCGTTGTATCTCGATTATTTGAATCAGGTGTTGCAACGCACCTTGGATCGAAGCCTGCCTCAAGAGGCGTATCGTCGTGCTATCGCTGATTCGCGCATTGGGTTGTCGTTCTTTGGGTTTGGCTTCGACACCGTGCGCTATTGGGAACTGGCGGCAAATGGCTGCATGATCCTGGCGGAGCGTCCGCTTATTCGGATTCCGTTTAACTTTGTTGCGGGTGAATCGGCAGTTTTTTTCGACGATCTCGCGGAGTTGGAAGAAAAACTAAACTACTATATGGCGCACACGGATACAGCGGAAGAAGTTGCACGCGCGGGCCGGGAGCACTTTCTGCGGTATCATACGACTTCGGCGCGGGCACGACAGTTTTTGGGGACAATTGAAGCGTTAATTTAGTTTGCTCTCAGTTCGCGCTGATGTGCACAGATTCAAGACGTGAATCAGAAAGAATAATTGAGCATCAAATTCGGTACTTCGCGCATATATCCTGGAGATATAAGATTTGAAAGACACAAAGGACATTGGGTGCATGCGGATCGACGAGGTAGTTGAGAATGAGACCTTGCGACGGGAGATGTTTCCGGTTGCGGCGGAGCGCATTTTCATGGCGCATGCCGGGGTATGTCCCCTACCGAAGGTTGCGGTGGATGCGATGGGCAAGTTCTGCGCCCTGGGATCGACCGGCGCGCAGGAGAATGCGTGGTCAAACGGGCAGGTGCCGCGCGCGCGGCAGGTGGCGGCGAGACTGATCGGGGCGGATGCGGATGAGATTGCCTTGCTAGGGCCCACGGCTTTGGGATTGAGCTTGGTTGCGAACGGGATGCCGTGGCGAGAAGGCGATGAAGTCGTTTTCTATCCGGACGATTACCCATCGAATGTATATCCGTGGATAAGCCTGGCGGATCGCGGCGTAAGGCCGATGGCGTTGCGTGCGGAACAGCCAGGGGTGATTACGTGGGAGATTGTTGAGCGTGCGCTTACGAAGAAAACCCGACTGGTAAGCTTGGCGTCGTGCAATTTTCTTACGGGTTATCGCATAGACGTGGATTTGATTGGCAAGCGATTACATGAGCGCGGGATCCTGTTTTGTTTGGATGCGATTCAGACCTTGGGGGCTTTTCCGACCTCGGTTGCGCATGTGGATTTCTTGAGCGCGGATTCGCATAAGTGGCTGTTGGGGCCGATGGCCGCGGGGATCGTGTTCGTGAAGCGCGAACACCAGGAAATGCTGCGACCGTCCTTGTTGGGCGCGTGGAACGTGGTTTCACCTGGGTTTGTTGCGCAAGAGTCGATTCGTTATGAGCCGAGCGCGCGGCGCTACGAGCCGGGGGCCCTGAACCTGCCGGGGATAGTTGGGATGGCGGCGTCGATGGACCTATTGCTGGAAATCGGTATCGACGCAATTGGGGAGCGGTTGTTGAAGCTGCATGCGTTGCTTGCGGGGGAACTGCAGAAGTTCGGCTTTCAAGGAATTCTGAAAAAAATGGGCGTATCGAGTGAGGGGACTTCGGGGATTCTTACGGTGACGCATCCCGATAAAGACATGAAGGCGTTGTTCAAGCATTTGGATACGAACGGTGTAACAG
>CALEZK010000145.1 GCA_937928585.1 uncultured bacterium
GTCCTGTTCATGCGCGCCATCTTTCACCCGCGGCAGACGTGCCGCGGGCCGCTTGTAGTCATCGTGCAGTTCCTTCGGAAAAAGTTGTAGTCCGCCCGCGCCATGCGATTTGTGCATGATGCAGCCCGTCTCGCCGATGAACAGCGCGCCATTCCGATGAAAAGCATCACCTGGCGCAAACGCCGCGGGAATCGGCGGTAGTAAACGGCCGTCGTACCACGTGAGATCGACTGCGGGCATCGCCTCGCGCTCGGGAAAGCGGTAGCGCACGATACTCGCGCGCGGATACGTCTCGCTGCTCACGCCCTCTTCGAAATGCGAGCTCGTAGCCTGCACAGTTTCCGGCGCGCCAAGACGCAACGCCACAAATGCGGGATCGAGAATGTGGCACCCCATGTCGCCCAGCGGCCCCGTGCCGAAATCGTAAAACCCGCGCCACTGCAAGGGGCAATACACCGGGTGATAAGGGCGATAAGGCGCGGGCCCCAGCCACAAGTCCCAATCCAGCGAATCCGGCACCGGCGGTGTTTCCACGGGCCGCGCCATCATCGGAAAATTCGACCAAGGATCACCGCCAACAGGCCTGTCGCTCCACGCATGCACCTCGCGCACCGCGCCAATTGCCCCGTCGTCGATCCACTCGCACAATTGGCGAATCTCGTCGGACGAATGCCCCTGATTCCCCATCTGCGTTTGCACGCCAGACTCGCGCGCCGCGGCAGTGAGCGCGCGGACTTCGTGAATGCTGTGCGCCAGCGGCTTCTGGCAATACACGTGCTTGCCAAGCCGCATAGCCGCCATCGCGATGACCGCATGCGTATGATCGGGCGTTGCCACGATGACCGCATCAATCTCTTTCGATTCGGAATCAAACATTCTCCGAAAATCGGTATGGCGCGAGGCTTTCGGAAAAAGTTCAAGCGCGTCTTTCGCGCGCGTATGGTCTACATCGCACAGCGCCACGATATTCTCCGTGCTGCACGCGCGAAGATTCGAAAACCCCATGCCCCCCGCGCCGACCGCCGCGATATTCAGCTTCTCGTTCGGTGACACTTTTCGCGGAACAACTTTGGCCGTATTCATGCGCACCGTCGCGCCTGCGCCGACCGCGCTTACCGTTGTAGAGGCGAGAAACGCGCGACGTGTCAGTTCGTTTCTGTTCAAGGTGAGTGCTCCTGAGTAAGCTTGCGGGCTATGCACCCGCCATCGCGGCGAGTTGTCTGTCAATAAAAGCTGTCGCGCGCGCATCCTCCGCTTCCGGATCGCACACGCTGCGAAGTTCGCGTTCCAGCGCCGTAAACACGCGCTTCTCTTTCTCAGCAAGATTGTTCAACTCGTCAGGGTCATCTTCCAGATTGAACAATTGGTGTGGCGCGTCCATGCAATAGACCAGTTTCCAATCGCCCCTGCGAACTACATATCCGCCCGCCCGGGTGCCGTGACCGTGATACTCGCTGAACACCGCGCGTCTCGAATCATTCTTGCGAATTCCCTGCAACGGCTCGCCAATCCAGTGCGCCGGTTGCCGCATGCCAACCGACTGAAAAATCGCCGCACGCGCATCGTGCAGATCGACCGCCGTGCGCACGCGCTTCCCGCGATCAAAGTCGGGCCCGGCAGCAACCAGCGGAACCCGCGCACTGTCGTCGTAAAGACTGCTTTTCCACCACATGCCAAACTTGCCCAGCATTTCGCCATGGTCCGACGAATACAGGACGTTCGTGCTGTCGGCGAGGTCATGCTTCTCCAGCGCATCCAACACGCGGCCAATCTGTCTGTCGACATACGTCACGCAACCCAGATAGCCGCGGCGCAACCCGCGAATCTGCTGCTCCGAAAATTGGTCCGTTTGAAAATGATCGCGAAGGTCCCGCGCATAAGGATGTTGCGCGGAAGCCACATCGGCGCCGTGCTCCGGCAGGTCTCCGCCTTCCGCATACAAATCCCACAATTCTTGTGTCACCCGGTGTGGAAAATGCGGTTTTACAAGTTGCAGCACAAGCACCCAAGGCCGATCCATCTGCGCCGGCTTCTCCGCAAGCCACCGCAGCGCCGCCTCCACACATTCATCATCCGCCTGAAAAGGATTCGTATCGAGCGGACCGAACCCATCCGCGCGCTCCGCGCCGTCATCGCGAATCGCGAGAGGCTTTCGGCGAACATTGCGGTCGCCCGGATGCTTTCGTTCTTTAGGTAACAACATCTCGGAAAAACCCAGCGCATTTGCTTCCCGATACACGTCAACCTTGCCGATGTGCACCGTGTGTACACCCGCGTCGCGCAGCACCTGACCGTAGGATGGATACGCGAACTGAAACGCATTGCAGTTGTTGTAGCACTGAATGTCGTGAACGCGCCTGCCCGACATGAACGCGCTTCGGCACGGCAAACAGAGTGGGGAAGGACAGTACGTGTTTTCATAGACAGTGCCCGCGGCAGCAAGCCGATCCAGATTTGGCGTCTGCACGAGCGAATGACCATGAATAGAAGTCACGCGCGGATTGTGCTCATCGCTCATGATCAACACGACGTTAGAAGGTCGATTGTCGATAAGTTCGTTTCGGCCAGGGTGCGCCGTGTGGTAAGGCCTCGTGCCAAACGCCGCCAGCCCGATTCCCGCGGCACTCTCGGCAAAGAAATCTCGACGTGTGCGTTTATTGTCCATGATGGTTATGATGCTACCGCCACCCCGGAAAAACAATGACAACCCGCTGGAGAATCGCGCCATGAATATTACGCGGAGAGACTGGCTGAAAACCGCGAGCGCCTCTTTTGCCGCCAGCGCACTTGCCACGCGCACGGCGTCAGCCGCAACGCGCCCGAACATAATCTTCATTCTCGCGGACGATCTCGGCTACGGCGACCTCGGCTGCTATGGTCAACAGCGCATCAAAACCCCGAACCTGGATCGCATGGCTGCCGAAGGTCTTCGATTCACCAACTGCTACGCGGGCAGCACCGTCTGCGCCCCGTCCCGCTGCTGCCTTATGACCGGACTGCACACCGGCCATTGTTACATTCGCGGCAACGCGCGTTTGCCATTACGCCCCGAAGACGAAACCGTCGCCGAGTTGATGAAGCAGGCGGGATACGCCACCGCACTCATCGGCAAATGGGGACTCGGCAATGAAGACACAACCGGCACGCCCAACAAACAAGGCTTCGACTATTTTTACGGCTATCTTGACCAAGGTCACGCGCACAACTATTACCCGACGTATCTCTGGCGAAACGAACAGCGCGAACCCTTGAAGAACACCGAAGACCCCGAGCATCCCGGCGTCGCGATCGATCGCGTCGAGTATTCGCATGATCTTTTCGCCGAAGAGGCCCTGCGCTTCGTCACCGAACACAAGCAAGCACCATTTTTCCTCTACCTCGCGCTCACAACCCCACACGCAAACAACGAAGGCGGACGCGCGCGCGGCGACGGAATGGAAGTTCCGGAATACGGCATCTACGAGAATGAAGAATGGCCCAACACCCAAAAAGGCCACGCCGCCATGATCACCCGCATGGATCGCGATATCGGCCGCCTCATGGATAAACTGAAAGAACTCGACATCGACAAGAACACGCTCATCTTTTTCTCCAGCGACAACGGCACCCACAAAGAAGGCGGGGCCGATCCGGAGTTCTTCAAGAGCTCGGGCCCGCTCCGCGGATTCAAGCGCGCCCTGTACGACGGCGGCATACGCGTCCCCGGCATCGCATGGTGGCCCGGCACGCTTCGCCCAGGTGAAACCTCAGACCACATTTGGGCCTTCTGGGATTTTCTGCCCACCGCATGCGACCTTGCAGGCATCGCAACGCCACCGAACCTCGATGGCATATCCATCATGCCGACGCTGGCAAAACACGGCGCGCCCAACCCCACCGGCGATCAACAAAAACTACACGAATACCTCTACTGGGAATTCCACGAACAAGGCACCCGCCAGGCGATTCGCGCCGGCAACTGGAAAGGCGTGCGCCTCGCCATCAACGGCCCCATCGAACTCTATGACGTCGTCACCGACCCCGGCGAAGCCAAAAACCTCGCCTCTGCCAATCCCGAAGTAGTAGCAAAAATAGAAACCTACCTTGCCAAAGCACGCACCCCGCACGACAACTGGCCCTTGAAAGAACGCCCCCAAGGCTCAAGCGATCAGCTCGAGGTTGTTTGACATCCCCATATTCAATTGCTAAACTACCCCTTCGCCATTGACGCGGGGTGGAGCAGCCTGGTAGCTCGTTGGGCTCATAACCCAAAGGTCGTAGGTTCGAATCCTACCCCCGCTACCATTTAATTCCAAGGGCTTACGAGGAATCGTGAGTCCTTTTCTCTTTTCTTCGGATCTACCTTAATTCTCGCACCGATTGATCCATTCCGGAGCTGACTGCTCAGAAGTCTCTGCCTAGAAGGTCGACTTCTGACAGCTTGCGATTCGATCATCACGGGTTATCAACGTCAGTTTATAGACTTCGATCTTGAATCGAATTACAAAGTGACGCAGCCAAAGAACAAGCATTGCAAGCAACTAATCGCGCTTACCCACCACCCGAATCGAATATCCCGGCATCTCTTCGTCGAGATGCCCCTCCAGCCGCACTCGTGCGCCGTCTTCCCGGTAGTTCAGGATCGCCAACGACCCATTTTCGAGCGCGCTGACGAAGACTCGGTCGGGGTGTTCGACCGCAAGGGCCTGCAGGGTCAACGGGTGTAAGTTACTCATGCCACGCAGAATGCGCTCGATGTAGTCACCATAAAGCGCGATGGGTTCCATGTCGCCTTGAAATCGGTGGAATGCGCCATCGCCCGTGTCGCCGTTCTCCCACGCACTGAACAGGGCATGGTCGCCGGCGATGGTTACCTGCGGGACACGAGGATAGGTGGGATAGATCGCGCACCCGCCGGTGCGAATCCATCGGTCGATGATCTGTTGTACGTCCGGCTCGATGAAATTGCCCCAACAAAAAACTAGGACCTTGTACCGATCGAGATAACCCTGACGGATCAAGCGCTCATCAAGAAAATCCGTATCGATGCGACGCCGCACTTCCGCGGCGCGCGTATTGAATCCCCACGCGTAAAGGTGACGAAAAGTTCCATCGTCGAGTTGGTTCATCGTCTCCGGATAGTACACGGCAACATCGATCACCGGATCGGCGCGCAGATCGAGCAGGTGGAAATCGCGTAGCCAATTGGCCACGCAGAACGGCGGCTCAAAGAGTACGTTGTGGCGCGTGTACAAATTGTCACCGTTCGTTGTGATTGTGCTAAAGAAACGCGCAACCACACCGCGCGCGCTGTGGTAGCCCGCAGGCTCGTAGCCAAGATCGATTCCATAAAGCCGTGCGGCAGTGGCGGCGAGGCGGGGTGCATAAAAATTCTGCTCGAAGCTGTCCGTCTCGTTTGTAAGGCGAATCCCACCTGCGATCGCCTTCATGGACTCCGCCTGCCCCGAGAAGTCAGTGCCCGCCTCGCGAAACCCCCAACCCCCGGAGGATTGGTAAACTGAGGTATTCGGCAGGGCCTCGCGCGCGGCTTGCGCCCATAGATCGCACCATCGCGTCATGGAGTCCGTATACCAGCCCGTCATGTCCAACCGGCCCTGAAGCGTGCGGTAGCTTTCTGGCAGCTGAGGCTCAATGGCATCAAACGTCGTGAAGTCCTCCTCCCACGCAGCGTTGGTCGACTCGATGCTGCCATAGCGACTCTTAAGATAGTTTTGGAAATCCGTCCTGGCATACTCGTCGCCCGCCCACCAGCCAATGTGTGCGTGCATGCGATTGCCCCGAACGCCAAGCGCCCCACCAGCCCCCGCGGGAAATTGCGCCTCACCGAAATTGCCACTGGGACCCAGCCGCACCGCTTCAAGGATGTTCATCGGTTCGTAGTGGTCCCCGAAGGCCTTGAGCACGCGTTTCACATGCTGCAGGTTGGCGGCATTCCAAATAGTCGGCACTGCGTTTTCCGCGCCGTGTTCCAAACAGCGGAACCCGACATTCTCCGCCGAGTCGACGTACCACGCGGGCAGAGCAAACGCCGAAGTGACGACAAGATTCGGAAACCACTTCAGGCCACGCTCACGAATCGCCGCGACGATCGTGTCGTAATATGTGAAGTCGAATCGGCCAGGTTCGGTTTCAATCAAGTTCCAGCGGACAAAGCATTCCGCGGACGTAAAGCCCAAAAGCCGCGCGAGCGGCCCGTACTCGCGTATGTTGTCAAGCGCCACGTCGAGAGAGGGAGGATCGCCGACATCGGGAATGCCAATGGTGCACGTTACTTTCATCGGCCGCCGGAGCGAGAGTAAAGGTTCCACCAGCCGCGGCACCGCATCCGCAAGCGCCTTCCAGCGCGTTTCGTCCACAATCGCATAGGCTCGCAACGCAACAAGACCTTGGAGACCGGCAATCTTTAAATGCGGATGCGCAGTGTCGCCCGCGGGCAGCCGTGGATTATCGAACGCGAAGAGTGCATGGCGCACCCGCTGCTGGTTTAGGCGCGTGAACGATACTGATCGAAACGGAGTGGAGTAGCTTCCCTTGAATGCATCGTTAACGAGTAGCACGGGCTGTATCACGCCTGCACCTTCATCAAAGTATTCCACTTCCAGAAAAAGCGTGTTCGACTCAGGCAAGAGCGGGGCACGAAGGCGGAATTCCCAGTGAACCTTCGCATAAGCGTCCGCGTCCGCGGCGATGTGAAGTGCTTTCACTTCGCCATGATCAATCAAGCGAGTAATCTCCCGATTGTCGAGCGTCGCGAGCGCGGGGGAAGGGGAGGAGGCATGAAAGAGCAGTAAACCCGAAAGTTCGGCCGCAGATACCTCGGCATCAGGTCTACTATCGTTCTTGCTGCCTGCTTCCTGCCCCTCGGCGATCGCGCCGACAGCGCAGGCACCCGCCGCGACGATGCTTGCCTTGAGAAAATGCCTGCGTTTCAAGATTAACTCCTCTTGATCAATGCCGAAGGGGTTCACCGAACAGCCGGTACTTTACTGCACAGAGCGATGGTTTTAAAAAGTGCGGCAAGTCAATGTCGACTCCAATCATTCGGAGTCAAGTCAAAAAAAGGGCCTGCTCGAAGATTTCTCCGAGCAGGCCCACAACAATCGGCAAATGCTTCAGGCGTAGAAGTAATCCACCCCTATCGCGCGGCGAGGTCGAAACGATCCAGATTCATCACCTTCGCCCACGCGGCCACGAAGTCACGCACAAACTTTTCCTTTGCATCGTCACTCGCGTACACCTCCGCAATCGCGCGAAGCTGTGAATTCGATCCGAAAATCAGATCAACCGCGGTTCCGGACCATTTGAGCTTCCCGGATTCCATCTCATGCCCTTCATACACATGCTCGTCTTTGGAAGATTTCTTCCATTTGATACCCATGTCCAGAAGGTTCACGAAGAAATCATTGCTCAACGTTTCCGGCCGCGAAGTGAACACGCCGAGCTGCGACTGCCCCGTGTTCGCGTTCAGCACGCGCAAACCGCCAATAAGCACTGTCATCTCAGGCGCTGTCAACGTAAGCAGATTCGCCCGTTCGATAAGGAACTCTTCATTGCGCCGATTGAGACCTCTGCCGAAATTGCGGAACCCGTCCACCTTCGGCTCAAGCACCGCGAAAGATTCCGCATCCGTCTGCTCCTGCGCCGCATCGGTGCGCCCCGGCGCGAAAGGAACCGTCACCGCGTGACCCGCCTTCTTTGCCGCCGCCTCGACCGCCGCGCATCCACCCAGAACGATTACGTCCGCAAGCGAAACTTTCTTTCCGCCAGACAAGGTCTTGTTGAAATCCGCCTGCACCTTCTCGAGCGCCTGCAAAACCTTCGCAAGTTCCGCGGGATTGTTCACCGCCCAGTCTTTCTGCGGCGCAAGCCGAACGCGCGCGCCATTCGCGCCACCGCGCTTATCACTTCCCCGGAACGTCGACGCCGACGCCCAAGCCGTGGAAACCAATTGGCCGATCGTCAATCCGGAAGCAAGAATCTTCTCCTTAAGCGCCGCAATTTCTTTCTCACCGATCAACGCATGATCAACCGCGGGCACCGGGTCCTGCCACAACTGCGCCTCGGGCACAAGCGGCCCAAGGCAACGCGAAACAGGCCCCATGTCGCGATGCGTGAGTTTGTACCACGCCTTCGCGAAAGCCTCCGCAAACGCAGCCGGGTTTTCATGAAACCGCTTTGAGATCGGCCCATAGATCGGATCCAGCTTCAACGCAAGATCCGTCGTGAACATCATTGGTGCATGCCGCTTGGAAGGATCATGCGCATCCACTACCGCCGTCGCCGCGGCAGGATCCGTAGGCTTCCACTGCCAGGCGCCCGCCGGGCTCTTCTCCAAATCCCACTCATATCCCAACAACGTGTCAAAGTAACTGTTGTCCCACTTCGTCGGTGTCGGTGTCCAAGCGCCTTCCAACCCACTCGTGATCGTGTCGCCCGCATTACCGCTGCCGTATTTGTTGATCCAGCCAAGGCCCTGATCTTCGATCGACGCACCCTCAGGCTCCGGCCCAACGTACTTGACCGGATCGGACGCGCCATGCGCCTTGCCAAAAGTATGGCCACCCGCAATGAGCGCAACAGTCTCCTCGTCGTTCATCGCCATGCGACCAAAGGTCTCGCGAATATCGCGCGCCGCCGCGAGTGCGCTCGGCTGGCCGTTCGGCCCTTCCGGGTTCACGTAGATGAGGCCCATCTGAACTGCCGCAAGCGGATTCTCGAGATCGCGATCCCCGCTGTAGCGCTCGTCGGCAAGCCATTCGCCCTCAGGTCCCCAATAGATGTCTTCCTCCGGTTCCCAAACATCCTCGCGACCGCCCGCAAAGCCAAACGTCTTGAATCCCATCGACTCCAACGCGCAATTACCCGTGAGCACCATCAGGTCCGCCCACGAAATCTTCTTCCCGTACTTCTGCTTAATAGGCCACAGCAACCGGCGCGCCTTGTCGAGGTTCGCGTTATCCGGCCAGCTATTCAACGGCGCAAACCGCTGCGTGCCCGAACCCGCGCCACCACGCCCATCGCTGATGCGATACGTGCCCGCGCTATGCCACGCCATGCGAATGAAAAACGGACCATAATGACCCCAATCCGCAGGCCACCAAGCCTGCGACGTTGTCATTAACATTTCGATGTCCTTCTTCAGCGCATTCAGATCCAGCTTCTTGAACTCTTCCGCATAATTGAAATCCTTGTCCATCGGATTCGTCTGCGGCGAATTCTTCTGCAGCATTTTCAAGTTCAACTGATCCGGCCACCAGTCATGGTTGCTCCGCGCCTTAACCTCGGCACCGGCATGTTCCCGGCCCGTCACCGGGCACTTACCCCCGTTTCCGTTACCTTCACCTGACACGTCCGTTCCTCCTTATCATTGTCACTAAGAAATGCACCCAAAATCGGCGCGTCACAGCCCATGCAACAACACCGTTAACCTAAACAAACATGCGGCCAGCGGCCCGCCCGCTCACGCGAGAGCCTATCCCGCAGCCGCGGCAACACACTCCCGGCAAGTACCCCAATACACCACTTCAGCCTCGTCGATCTCATACCCCGCGTCAGACGTCGGCGCCAAGCAAGGCGCGTCGCCCACCGCGCAGTCCACATCCACCAACTTCCTGCAAACACGGCAAATCAAATGATGATGATTGTCCCCAACCCGCCCCTCATACATGGCCGAAGACCCCGCCGGCTGAATACGCCGGACAATGCCCTTCTCCGTAAGCAGCCCCAGCGCGTCATACACCGCCTGCCGCGAAATCGCCCCAATCTCCGCCCGCACAACCTCCGCGACCGCATCCGCCGTACAATGAGGACTCACGGAAACCGCCCGAAGCACCGCCAAGCGCTGCGCCGTCACCTGCACACCATGTTCACGAAGAAGCTCAGAAAATTGGTCCGACATCTATTTAGCCTAATCCAAAATCTGGACCAAGTCAAGATCTGGCTGCTGGCAATAACTACCCCTCGCCTTGCCATATCAAACCATCGACCCGTTCCCGCTCGACCCCGTAATCGTCATCATAATCGTAACTCGTAATCGATCCCCGCTCCGAAGCCGAAGGCGAAGGACTCTTCCCGTCCCCCATCGTGCTCGTGCGCGTGCTCGTAATCGTAATCGTAATCGTAATCGCTCCCGCTCCGAAGCCAAAGGCA
>CALEZK010000146.1 GCA_937928585.1 uncultured bacterium
GCCGATGTTTGCGCAGGTGACGTGCATGGTGGTTCCGCCGATATCGATCGGTTCTTCCTTAACCTGGCCGGGGGCGCCGAGCATGGGGATTTCCGCGCGGTCGAATTTTGGCTTGCCCATGTTTGAGCGCACGCGATCTACGACGCCGTTTTTAACGGTGAGCGCTACGCGGTTGGGACCGGCGAGGGTGTCGATAATGAATTCCGTTTTGGTCGTCAGCTTGCGTTCATAGACGTACTTCGCGAAACAGCGGATGCCGTTCCCGCAGGTTTCCGCTTCGCTGCCGTCTGCGTTGAAGATGCGCATGGAGAAGTCCGCGCCGTTTTTTCCTGATTCGATAAGGATGATGCCGTCCGCGCCGGCGCCGAGGTGGCGATGGCTCATGGCAATGGAGAGGGCCGCTGGATCGGCGATGGGATATTTCCCTGTTTCGATGAAGAGATAGTCGTTGCCGAGGCCGTGTAGTTTTGTGAATTCGATTGTCATTTCAATACCTTAAAAAGTGTTCTTATCTGGATTAAAAAACCTACGAAGTACTCATCTCATTCCTGACGTTACGTTACTTTTTCCTTGCGAGCGCTTCTTCCACGAAGAGGGTCAGCATTTCCTGGAAGGAGATTCCTGCTGCTGCTGCGGCTTGGGGAAAGAGCGAGGTTTCGGTCATTCCTGGGATTGTGTTCACCTCTATCCAGACGGGGTCGTCGCCGTCGAGGATCATGTCGCTGCGGCTGAAGCCTTTGCATCCCACGACCCTATGCACACGTTCGGCGATTGCCTGTACTTTTCGGGTGGCTTCTGGGGAGATGCGCGCGGGGGTGATTTCATTGCATGCGCCGGGGGTGTACTTGGCATGGTAGTCGAAGAATTCCGATTCCACGGGGCAAATCTCGGTGACGGGCAGTGCGCGCGGTGGTTTGCCAGGATCGGTGTCGAGTACGGCGCAGGTGACTTCCGTGCCGTGGATGAAGCGTTCGACCATGACGAGGTCGCCGTACATGAATACGTCCAGCAGGCTCTTTTTGAATTGTGCCGCGTCCTTTGGAATGGCCATGCCGATGCTGGATCCCTGGCAGGGACTTTTGATGAGGCAGGGATAGCCGAACTCCGAGGCGACGCGGGCGAGTGTGGCGTCGGGGTTGGCGTCCCATTCTTCGCGGGTGAGCAGGAACTGGTCGGATACGCGGACGCCGGCCTGGCGCGCGACGGCTTTGGAATGGATCTTGTCCATTGCCAGGGCGCTGGCGGCGCAACCGGAGCCGGTGTATGGGATGCCGAGCACGTCGAGTAGACCCTGAATGCGGCCATCTTCTCCGAAGGGGCCGTGCAGGGCGATGAATACACAATCGACGCGCAGGGCGCGAAGTCTGGGCAAGGCGCCGAGGATGTCGAAGATGTCCTCGCCGGGAAACTTCCAAAATCCATCGCGCGCGATGACCGCCTGCGTGACGTCGTAGCGGGCGCGGTCGAGATTTCCGCTGACCATGGCGCCGCTTTTAAGCGAAACGTCATGCTCGGAGCTTATGCCCCCCATGAGCACGGCCACATGCTTTTTTCTCATAATCCCCCTTATGATTGGCGCGGTACGCCCCTGGAAACCAGCCAGGGAGGGCACGCTTCCGCGACAGCATACCATCGGTCCCGCGCACGCTTCACGGGTGCCGTTACGCGCGCGTTGTTTCGTATAATCCCGTTGCGAACCAAGGGGTTGCGTGTCGGTGGTGAAGAAGCAGTCGGGGATGACCGGCGTCCCTTGTTGAGGACGCGATCTGGATTTGGGCGAACAAGCGGTCGGGGACGACCGCCCTCCCTTGTGGATGTTCACGTCTGTAGATTTGGCGGGGCGCGTGTCGGGTTGGTCGAAGATGACAGACTTACCTTGATTCCCCTTCCGTTCATTTGATAACCTATGCGGATATGTGGAATGGGGAGGGTGCTGCGTGAACGCGCTACAGATTCCCCTTGCCTCGATTGACGAGCATGGGCAGACCATAGACGTCACGGTGCCGGGTGAGAAGCTGCGGCCCGAAGGCGTTGGCGAGATGCCGGTTGGCCCGGTGACTGTCACGGGCACACTTTCGCCCAGCGGTCACGAGTACATATTTTTCGGGAGCGTTTCGGGTTCGATTCAGGCGCCGTGCGATCGGTGTTTGGAGCTTGCCCAGATGGCGTTTGAGAATGAGGTAACGTGGACGTTTGTCGAGGGCGCGGTTGAGTCGCGGGAGACGGACGAAAGCGACGACGAGTCGGACGACGATTTTCTTGAGGAGATCGACGACGACAGCGTGATTCCGTTTGACGGGCAGACGATAGACATGGCTCCGACCGTTTGGGAGGAAGTCATGTTGGCGGTGCCCGCGAAGATGTTGTGTTCCGAGGAGTGTTTGGGCCTTTGCCCCAAGTGTGGTGCGAACTTGAATCGCGGCGCGTGCGGGTGCAAACCGGAGCCCGAAGAAGAAACGTTATCGAATAAGGGTTTGGCCGGGTTGAAGGATCTTCTTCCCAAGCTCCAGTCGAATCCGTCGGAGGAATAGCCGTGCCAGTACCAAAGAGACGTTCGGGCAAAGCCCACCGTAACCACCGCCGTTCGCATTTTGCGTTGAAGAAGCGCATCTTCTCGAACTGCGCGAGCTGTGGCGAGACGATCATGCCGCACCGTGTTTGCCCGAAGTGCGGACATTACAAGGAACGCCTCGTCGTCCCCGTTGACAACGCGTAATCGGTCCACTCACTCGCGGGAGTCTGTCGATGCGCATTGCGATTGACGCGATGGGGTCCGACAACGCCCCCATGCCTGAAGTCGAAGGTGCGCTCAAGGCCAGCGAACGGCCGGGCCTTGAGTTGATCCTTGTTGGGCATGAGCCCCAGATCAAGGCGGCGCTTGGCAAGCGAAGCCGTCCCAATATTTCCATCGTTGGCGCTTCGGAGGTCATTACGATGACCGACACGCCGATGATCGCCGTGCGCAAGAAGAAAGACGCTTCCATGCTCGTTGCGATGCGCCTTGTGAAGCAGGGCGTGGCGGACGCGGTGGTGAGCGCGGGCAACACGGGCGCTGTGATGCTTGCGGCGCGCATAATCCTTCGTCAGATTGCGGGCGTGACGCGCATGCCCATTTGCCAGCTCATGCCTACCTCTACAGGCACTTGCCTTGTACTCGATCTCGGCGCGAATGTAGATTGCGACGCGCGCCAATTGTGCGATTTTGCGGAGATGGGTGTTGTCTATTCGCAGGATGTGCTGGGCAAGGCGAGTCCGCGCGTAGGCCTGCTGAATATCGGCGAGGAGCAGGCGAAAGGCAGCGAAGTGGCCAAGATGGTGCACCGGACGCTGAGCGCCGCGCCTCACGTCAATTTCGTTGGCAATATCGAGCCGAAGGCGCTGTATCGTGGCGAAGCCGACGTTGTGGTGTGCGACGGGTTTGTGGGCAACGTTTTTCTGAAGACGAGCGAAGCTGCCGGGTCTTTTGTAAAGAACCTGCTGGAGCGCGAGTTCAAATCGAGTTTCATCACGATGATCGGCGCGTTGCTTAGCAGGCGCGTTTTCAAGCATCTCAAGAAGACCATTGATCCGAATGAATATGGTGGCGCGCCGTTGCTTGGGGTCAACGGTGTTGTAATCATCATGCATGGCGCGACGAATGCGAAAGGCGTGATGAACGGGATCGCCGTTGCGCGCGCCGCGGTAACGCATGACGTTAACACGCATATCCGGGAAGGTATCGCGGAGATTCACCAAACGCAGGCGCAGATAGGCGGCGCGGCTATTGAAGTTGAGGATGAAGCGGCGCGAGACGACGAATAGTATCGGTCGTTTCTGGAGTCCAGTCGTCGTTGGTGTCTACACCGCATTCAAGCCGAAGCGATAATTGGCAGGTCAAGTCTGCCGCACATTTAGGAATTGCCTCTCATGAGCGAATTTTCGGGTAAAACCATACTTGTTACTGGCGGCACGCGCGGTATTGGCCGGGCGATCGCGGCGGCGTTTGCGCGCGAGGGCGCGCGCGTGGCGATCTGCGGGCGGAATGACATTGCGGCGGAGAAGGCGGCGGGCGAGATTGCCGCGGAGACCAGCGGGGAAGTTCGTGGGTTTGGATGTGACATCGCGGATCCGGCAGCGGTGGATGCGATGGTGAAAGCGGTGGGCGCAGCATTTGGCCCGGTCTATGTCCTTGTAAACAATGCGGGCATTACACGCGATGGTCTGCTGATGCGGATGAAGAGCGAGGACTGGTCGGCGGTGGTGGACACGAACCTAACGGGTGCGTTCAACTGTTGTCGTGCGGTCACGCGGGACATGCTGAAGCAGCGCGCGGGCCGGATCATAAACGTGTCGTCGATCATCGGCATTCGCGGCCAGGGCGGGCAGACGAACTATGCGGCGGCCAAGGCCGGGCTGATTGGTTTCTCCAAGGCACTTGCGCAGGAACTCGCGTCGCGGGGCATTACGGTGAACGTGATTGCGCCGGGCTATATCGACACCGACATGACGGCTTTCATCACGGAAGAGATTCGGGCCGAGTTACTTAAGAAGATACCGCTCAATCGCGTTGGGACCGGCGACGACATTGCCGCAGCCACAAAGTTTCTAGCATCTGACGGTGCTTCGTATATCACCGGTGCCGTGCTGCAAGTAGACGGTGGTTTGGCGATGTAGTTCGCGGGTCGCGGCTTTGCCGAAACCCTGATCGGGGTATTTGCAGCTTCCGTCATTGTGTAGGTGTTGCGGGGCAGTTGGCGCAAGCCTATACTCGAATCATCAACAAAGATTCGGGAGCGCTGCAACAATGGAAACCGTCGTCTTTACGTTGAACCAGGAAAGCAGGTCCGTTACGACGGAGCCTGGACGCACACTGTTGGACGTGTTGCGGGAAGACCTTGGCGCCACAGGGACGAAGTATGGATGTGGCGAAGGCAGTTGCCGCTCTTGCGTAGTCTTAATGGATGGCCGCCCCGTGACGACCTGCCAGACGCCAATCGCGAAAGCGAACGGTAAAGATATCGTTACTATCGAGGGTCTGGCGGATGGCGATACGCTGCACCCCGTGCAGGCGGCATTTATCGCGGAGGGCGCGATGCAATGCGGGTACTGCGTGCCGGGCATGGTGCTGACCGCGGTTGCACTGTTGAAAGCGAACCCCAAACCCACCGAAGCGCAGATCAATGAGTTCATGAATGGCAACCTCTGCCGCTGTTGTAACTACCCAAACATCGTCCGCGCGATTCAACGCGCTGCTGGCACGGCGGAAGGAGTTGCGAAATGAAAATCGAACCACAACCTTTCGAGCCGGAACGCTACGAGTTTGTGGAGCCGCCGCGTTACCGGTTCAGCGTATCGCGCCGCGCATTTGTTCAGAGTGTCGGCGCGGGACTGTTGATCTCCGGGTTTGTGGATTTTTCCGCGTTCGGGCAACAGCGCGGTGGTGATGATGAAACGCCCGCGATTGGCGGCCGATTTCACATTGGCAAAGATGGTCGCATCACCGCGTTCACTGGAAAAGTGGAAGTGGGTCAGGGTGCACGCACGCAACTGACGCAGGCGGCGGCGGAAGAGTTGTGCGTGCCGATTGCGCAGATTGATCTCGTGATGGCTGATACGGGCCTTGTGCCGAATGATGGCGGCACGTATGGAAGTTTAACGACTTCGCGCACGGTGCCCGCGATGCGGCAGGCAGCGGTGGCCACGCGCGAATTGTTGATCGAGTTGGCTTGTAAAGCGTGGGCTGTAAGCACCGATGGCGCGAGCATGCGAGACGGAGTCATCGAACATGCCAACGGAAAGAAAATGACGCTGGCGGAACTCGCGGCAGGCGCGGAGAACATCGCGGGGACCCTGCAAGATCGTAGCGCCGAGGGCGGGGCGCTCACCGCGGTCGAAGCTTGGCAAACGCTGGGAAAAACGGTCGCGCCGGTGAATGGTCCGAGCGTTGTCACTGGGAAGCACCGGTATACATCCGATATTAGGCGCGAAGGAATGCTGTATGGAAAGGTGCTGCGTCCGCCCGCGTACGGCGCGGAATTGACCGATGTGGACATGAAAGCGGCCGAGGCAATGGACGGCGTAGTCGTCGTGCGCGACGGCGCATTCGTTGGTTGCGCCGCACCTACAAGCTATCTCGCGCAGCAGGCTTTGAATGCTCTGGCTTCGACCGCGAAATGGACGACGAAGCCACATCCCGCGAGTGACGAACTGTTCGCGTATCTGAAGAGCAATACGCGCGAGGGCACCGGCAGGCAACGTTCGCGCGAGGAGGCGAGCGGCGACGTGGACGCGGCACTGGCGGCATCGAAGAACGTCGTGCGCGCGGAGTACCACATTCCATACATTCAGCATGCGCCGATGGAGCCGCGCGCGGCTGTGGCGGAGTTCGATGGCAACAAGCTTACGGTGTGGACGGGGACACAGCGGCCGTTCGACGTGCAGCGCGAAGTGGCGGAAGCACTGGGCCTGTCCGCATCGAATGTGCGGTTGATCGTTCCGGATACGGGCGGCGGGTTCGGCGGTAAGCACAGCGGGGACGCGGCAGTCGAAGCTGCGCGGCTTGCGCAGGCGGCGAAGCGGCCGGTGGCCGTTCATTGGACGCGCGAAGAGGAATTTACGTGGGCGTATTTCCGACCTGCTGGTGTGATGGAGATTGCCGCAGCGCTGGATGGCGACGGCAGAGTCACGGCGTGGGATTTCACGAACTTCAATTCCGGCGGATCGGGACTTGGATGTCCATATGCGTTTGGAAACGTGCGCACGCGATTTTGGAATTGCGAGTCGCCTTTGCGGCAGGGGTCATACCGCGCGCTTGCGTCCACAGCGAACCACTTCGCGCGCGAATCGTTCATTGATTTGCTGGCGGCGAAGGCAGGAGCGGATCCCGTCGCGTTTCGATTACAGTACCTTGAGGAACCTCGCCTGAAGGCGGTGCTGGAGGCAGCGGCGGCGAAGTTCGATTATGCTGGGAAGCGCATGCAGGCTTCCGCGAATACCGGCTACGGGATCGCATGCGGGACGGAGAAGGGTTCGTTTGTCGCGACGTGCGCGGAGGTGGCGGTTGATGCTGTTGCGAAGACTTACATCATCAAGCGCGTTTGCGTGGCGTATGAGTGCGGCGCGATTCACAATCCGCAGAATCTTCAGGCGCAGGTTGAGGGGTGCGTGGTGCAGGGGCTTGGCGCGGTGTTGCATGAAGCGATGAAGTTCAAGGATGGCAAGATTCTCTACACGCGTTTTAAGGAATACGAAGTGCCGCGTTTCAAAGACGTCCCGCCGTTCGACATTGTGCTGTTGAATCGTCCCGATCTTCCTTCGGTGGGCGCGGGCGAGACGCCGATCATTGCGATTGCGCCTGCGGTTGCAAATGCCATACTCCATGCGACTGGGGCGGCGGTGAACGCGTTGCCGATTCGCCTGGCCTAGTTGGGATTATGTTGGCCCTTCGGGCCATGGTGTTGCCTGTTTGGAATCAGACCTGTGTTGATTTGGATGCAAATCTGAAACTTGGACGGGGCGAATTGAGCGCCAAAGCGGTAGCATTACTGCCGTAGACTAAAGTTGGGATGCCCGCAAGCTGTAATCTGGAATAAGGGACTCTACGGTTCCGGTTGGCTGACGGGTTTTCGCGTTGTTTTCTTTGGTCCCTCCACCCAGGCGGGGTCGCCATACAATCCGATTGCAGTCGTATCGATCGGTTTGAAGCCGAGTTTTGAGATTGCGGGTGATTCGGGTTCGAGGCGGAAGTCGCGGGCGGCGGCGTTTTCAAACAATGGATCTTCGATGATCGAGTGGACGTCCGCGCCGGCGGCCTGCCATTCCGCGAATGTCTTATCTTTGAACTTGAAGTCGGCGTTCTTGATGTCCCACCAGCAATTGTAATCGTTGCGAAACATGCCATTCTTCCAATTGCTTGCAAGGGGCGTGGCGTTGTCGAAGATCACGATATTGCGCTCGAAGTAGAATGATACGTGTTCCTCCTCGCGCGTGCGCATGATATTGCCTTCCGTTGCGAAACCGAAGATGTTGTTTCGCACGCGATTCTCTTTGCCGTAGTGTTGGTGAAAGCCGCCGGTCTTGGTGTTGTAGGCGATATTGTTTTCGATCACAAGATTGGAGCTGCCCTCGTCGGGATAAATGCCCCAGCCACCGTAGCTGAAGGCATAAACGTCGTGAATGAGATTGTGGCGCAGGGTGGTGCCGGGCGCGATGCCGAGCGTGTAGATGCCGCCCATGTCGCTCAGCTCATACTTGCCGAGATTGTGGATGTGGTTGTATTCGATGACGTTGTGGTTTGCGCTGCTGGGTTGATAGCCCCATGACCAGCCCACGGAAACGCCGGTGTAGTAAATGTCGCTGATATCGTTGTGGGAAACGCGATTGTGCGAACTGCGCTGAATAATTACGCCGACCGCGGCGGGATATTTTTTGCCTCCATCGTGAATCCAGTTGTTGTCGACAACGTTATGGTGCGTCGCTTCCGGTTCAGTTGCGGGGTCCTTGCCGACGCCGATGCGCACACCGCCCGCGCCCATATCGTGAATGTGGTTTTTCTGCACAACATTGTTTGAGCAGCCTTCGCGCAACCAGATTGCGTATGTTGCAATATGGGCGATTTCCGAATCCGCGATGATGCAGTTGCGCGCGCCGTTGCCGTCTATTGCTCCGTTCACGGAGTGCGCAGCCTGCTGGCAGGGCAATCCTTCAATCGGCAACACGTGGTTCGTATGGTGGAACGACAGGCCGCGAAACGTCAGATACTCAACGAACTGTCCTTCGGCGGGTTTTCCTTCGAACGAGATTATATGCGAGGCTTTTGGCGCGACAATTTCGGTGGTGGCCGGATCTTCGCCTTCTATTGGCCAGTAAAAAAGTTTCCCCTGTTTGCGATCGAGATACCACTCGCCAGGCGCGTCAAGCGCTTCCCGGATGCCTTCGACGTAGTAGCGCTGGCGGGGTCCCCAGTTTTCGAAAGGCCATGCGCCGCTGCCGCCGACAAAGTTTACAATTTGGTTTGCGTCGTCGATCGATGCGATATGGTGGTGCGACGTGTCCCATGAGTGCATGACGACTACCATTGCGTCCTCAAGATTTTCCCAATGCTGAATGTCGCCGGTAGCGAACTTGAATGCTTTTTTTGCAGGAACGTCCTCGCCTTTGTCGTTTTTCTCCGCGGGGGCTTTGCCGGCAGTGCGCAGGTAGCCGTTGTTGGGTGTGCGTGCGCGCCAACGATATTCGCCATTGACCCACAGCGCGGTGAAGTTCCAAGTGCCCGCGGCGACTTCCGGTAGATCTGCGACCCAAAGGTTTCCGTCCACTTTCCAATTTGAGATAGCAACGCCGCCGCTGATCACGGGTTTTTCGTGTCCAAAGTTCGTGTAGGTGATGCGCCCCAGCTCGGTGCCGGAATCCTCGGTGGTAAAGGCGACGGGCTCCGCGACGCGATACACTCCTTCGCGCAGTTGCACTTCGATTGGGCCGTTGACGGTAGCCTTTGCGGCCCTGACGGCGTTGCGCGCGGCGACGAGCGTGGCGAGGGGGCCGTCCGTTGCGTCCGCATTCGGCGCGGGCAGTTTCCCCGACCATGCGTCGTTGCCATTCGGCGCGACGTAGAGCGTAAGCGAATACGTGGCATCGGCTAATGCCGCGGACGCGCAGAGAGAGAGGGCAAGAACGGCTGTAAAACGCATGGCAAGCTCCCGAAGAAATGGTTAGCGGCGCACCCCACGAATAATACGACACGGGCGCGGTCGAGTCCATGCGGGGCGAATCGCATCGCTCGCGGGGCGGATGCTAGACTCACGTTTCAACTTTCGAGGAGGGCACCATGCACAACGACAACCGGCGCGCATTTCTACAGTGGTCAACATCATCGGTGGCGCTGGGCGCGCTGACAACGATGTTTAGTTGCAATCAGACCAGCCCGGCGGACGCCCCCGCAGCGCCCGCGGCAACGGGTAAGCGCTACAAAGCGGCGTTTTCCAATGCGGGACTGAAAGCCACGTGGTGCGCGCACGGGATGGACACGGTGAAATGGTGGGGCGACCGACTTGGCGTGGACGTGACCATTTATGACTCCCAGCTCGATATAAACAAGCAGCGGCAGGATATTGAGGACATGGCCACGAAGGAGTGGGACTTTGTTGCACTGCAGGCTTACGCCATTCAAACCCTGGAAGAGCCGGTAAAACGGTTGATCGACAAAGGGATTCCGGTAATCGATTTCGATACGCGCATCGTGCCCGAGGGCAAGGATATCGGATTGTGGACATTCATGACACCGGACCACGAGAAGCTGGCCGAGCAGGCCACGGAAATGATTTGTCAGGCGATGGGCGGCAAGGGAAAGATGGTGCATACGCAAGGTGCTTTGGCGCATACCGGCGCGCAGCTCCGCGCGAAGGGTTTTAAGAACGTGGTTGCGAAGTATCCAGAGATTGAGGTGATTGACGAGCAGCCCGGCGACTGGGACATCAATAAGGTGGGAACGATTTGGGACGATTTGCTGGTGAAGCACGAGCAGATTGATGGCGCGTTTTGTCACAACGACGATATGGCGATGGCGGCGGTGCAGGCGATAAAGCGTTCCGGAAAAGAGCGCAAAATTTATTTCGGAAGTATTGATGCGCAAGAGCGCGGGATTAGCGGCGTGCTCAGCGGCGATTTGATTTGCTCCGCGATGAACGCAGCCGGTCGGATTCACCTGACGGCACTGATGGTCGGGTATTTTGCTTGCGCCATGGGACAGAAGAAGGAGGAAGTGCCGCAGTACATGATCATCGATAATCCGGTTGTAACGAAAGACAATGCCGAGAGCTTCAAGTATTTGATGGAAAACAAGATGATTTAATGCGGGTTTCACCACGAAGGCACGAAGAACACGACGGAAGACAATACGAGGAGATGGGGATTCGGTGTGGGCGTGATCTTCGGTCAAGATAGTTTGCGTGATGGGATGAAAGTTTTTTGATGCAGAATTACGGAATTGACAAGACACTCGATATCGTGTGCGTG
>CALEZK010000147.1 GCA_937928585.1 uncultured bacterium
GACATGCAGCTTGGCGAGTTCGTTGTCGCTCATGTCGAGAACCGGATAGCCGTGCTCGGCGAGCAGGGCGAGAATCTGCCGCTTGTCCTCGCCGCCTGAATCCAGATGCACGCCGACGAAGATCTCGGCCTTCTCGGGGTCGGCGTAGCGGTAGGTGAACTTCTCATGGTCGAACCCGAGAAGCCGCAGCATGGTGGCGTGGAGATCGTGGACTTCGAGCGGGTTTTCCTGGGCTTTGAAGCCGAATTCGTCTGTTGCGCCGTACACGGTGCCGCCGCGCACGCCGCCGCCCGCGAGCCACACGCTGAATCCGTAGGGGTTGTGGTCGCGCCCTTTTAATGGCGTGCCGCCTGCATTCAGTTCCACCGTTGGCGTGCGGCCAAACTCGCCACCCCAAAGTATCAGCGTATCTTCAAACATCCCGCGCTGTTTAAGGTCGGCAATCAACGCCGCAATCGGCTGGTCGATTTGTTTTGCCAAGGTGCCGTGAATGCCGATGTCGTCATGGTTGTCCCACGGCTGGCCTGCCCCGTGCCAGAGTTGCACGAAGCGCACGCCGCGTTCGAGCAAGCGCCGTGCGATAAGAGTCTGCCGCGCGTGCACGCCATCGCCATACATCTGCCGGATGTATTCCGGTTCCTGCTCGATATCGAACGCATCGGCTGCTTCCATCTGCATGCGATACGCAAGCTCGAACGATTGCATGCGCGCTTCAAGCTTGGCGTCTTCCTCTCGGCGTTGCGCATGGGTTTCGTTCAACTCGTACAACAGATCCAACTGCCGGCGCTGATCGGTGAGCGATGTTGCGCTGTTGCGAATGTGCTCGATTAATTTTTCCAGCTTGGTATGGTTTGAATCGATGTAGGTGCCCTGAAACGCACCGGGCAGAAAGCCGGACTGCCAGTTCTCCGCTTCCTTGATCGGATACCCCCCAGGACACATCGAGATGAAGCCGGGCAGGTTCTGGTTTTCCGATCCGAGTCCGTAAGTAATCCACGATCCCATGCTCGGCCGGCTGAGCACGGCATCGCCGCAATTCATCAGCATCAGCGACGGCTCGTGATTGGGCACTTTCGCCTTCATCGAGCGTATCACCGCGATGTCGTCGATATGCTCCGCCGTCTTCGCAAAAATCTCGCTGACTTCGATCCCGCTTTGTCCGTATTTCTTGAACGTAAACGGCGATGGAAATGCGGCGCCGGTCTTGCGCTCGGTGCGCAGGTATTCCATCGGCAGGGTTTGCCCCGCGTACTTTTGCAGGGACGGCTTCGGGTCAAAGGTATCCACAGCCGAAGGACCGCCGTTCAAAAAGAAATGAATGACGCGCTTGGCCTTCGCGGGAAAATGCGGCGCGCGCGGCAGCAATGGGTTCACCGCGTCCGCGGCCATCGCCTCCTGCATGAGACCGGCAAGACCGAGCGAGGCCATTCCCATGCCGCAACGGCTGATGAAGTCGCGCCGCGTGAGGAATGCGTCCGCTATGTTAATCGGATGGTGCTGCATAATGCCCGAACCTACTCGGAACTGGATGATACCACATGGGCAGGGGCCGCGCCGCCTTTGCCAATGGCCTCGCGCACGCCTTCGATCTGCTGAAAGTGGCGCAGTTGATGCAGCGCGATGGCCTCAATCCACGCGCCCAACCGCAGTCGAATCAGCGGGCTCACCGGGCTGGCGAGGGCCGGTTTGCGCAGGTCGAGTCCATCCGCCGCCTTACACCGGACGATCAGGGAGTCTTGCAGCGTCACGAATCGCGCTACCGTGCTCTCCAAAGCGTGATTCGGGGTCGGTACATATATCTTCGGCGATTTCGCCTTTCCGCGACCCGATGCAGGCAGTGGGCCGACGCTTTTGAGAAAGATTCTGCTCAACAAGGGATACCGAAAGGGTCCATCTCCATGCCACTTTCGAATGCGGGCCTCGTCTATGCCAACGTCGATGCGCGGCAATAACAGTTCGCCAATTACGCACAGGTGATCGATGTTCTCCGCGATCGACCACGCACCGGAGGCTGGCCGTTGATTGAAGGTGTCGTCCGTCAGATCGGACGTGAGTTCGCGCACGCGTGCGCGCGCTTCGGTGAAGTATTGGATGTACGCGAGGAGTTGTGCGTTCATGGGTGCGCGAGGAGCGCGAAGCTCCTTCCCAACCTAATCTACAAAACTAAACTCATTGGACAACAACAACACCTGGGCGTATTGCTCCCAGGGGGCCAAGGGCGGTTCAAGTGCATCGGGCAGACCCGCGAAATCTTTCTCCGCGCTCCACGCAGCAATATAGTTCGCGCCTGCTTCAGCGGGCGCGGGCGCCGCGCGCGCAATCGTGGGTGACCAGCGAAAATCGTCGCTGTTCAGTTGGCCGGCAATATCCACCACGAAATCAATCGTGTCGCCGGGTTCCACCGCGAGTTCCCTGATATCCACCACGACATGACTGTTGTGTATCGGCCATTCGCCCAGGAGTCCGTGGCGACTTGAAAGTATGCGCGCGGCAATTCCGTTTCCGGCGGGTGTGTCGTGGTGTACTTCTCCGGAGATATTGACTGTTCCGGACATGGGCGAAATCCAGCGGCGAATCACCATATGCTCCATGTCGTCGCCCGGATGCCCCTTGAGCGGCGTGAGCTTCAGCCAGCCCAGCTTGCCGTCGGGATACGAACTCCCGCCTTGCCACGCCTCTCCGGTGAAGTGCGGCAGCGGCGTGAACGATTTCATGCGCTTGGCTTCCGCGTCGTACGCACCGTAGCCATACTGCCACGCGTTGCTTGCGGGGCTCAACGCCTCGGGCTCCGGCGGTGGTGGCACGCTCGCGAGAAACACGAGACCTTTGTAAATCTCATCCTCCGTCGCCGCCCGCTGGTACACCGCGCGATACATCGCGCGAATGCGGTCGTCCGCACGACCGGATTCGACAGTTTCCGTTCGCGACGCCAATGCGCGCGATTGCGCCATCAGGAAGGGACTGTTCATCAGGAACAGGGACTGCTGCGGCACCGTCGTATCATGTCGTTGCGGGCTGTGCATGTCCGGATTCGGAAAATCGAACACGCGAAACACCGCAGGCAAAAACTGGCGATCAACGTAGCCGTAAATCGTCCTGCGCGACATCGAAGGCGACTTGACGATGTCCACTCCGCGCCCGCCCATCGTCACATCCAATGATCCGGAAACCGCCAGCAGCGCGTCGCGCATCGATTCGAAATCGAGGCGCTGACGGTTGAACTTCCATAGCAGCCGATTTTCGGGATCGGCGGACTCCGCTGCCAGCGCGGCACTCGGCTCGGGGGAACTGCTCTGCTGATAGACGCTGGACAACATGATCATGCGATGCAATTTCTTCATCGACCAGCCCTCGCGCATGAACGCAGTCGCCATCCAGTCAAGCAACTCGGGATGACTCGGCCGTTCGCTGCGCGATCCAAAATCGCTCGGCGTCGAAACCAGCCCCTGGCCAAAATGGTTCTGCCAAATACGGTTGACCATCACGCGCGCGGTCAATGGATTCTTGTCGCTCGCAATCGCGCGCGCGAGTTCCAGCCTGCCGCTGCCGACTTCAAAGGGTCTTCGCGCCGGCCCTTCGAGCGCGGCGAGATACTGGCGCGGCACTTCGTCACCGCGCATCGCGGGGTTGCCGCGCTTGAAGACGCGCGCATTGCGCAGCGCGCTCTTGTCTTCGAGAATTACGGCGTGCGGCGGTGAACCGGGCTGCTCGACAATCGCGGCGTCGATCAACCGCTGCAACCGGCCAAGTTCCACGCGCGTGGGTTCGTCGAAGTACCATTCCAGATCGACGATTGCGCCTTCAGGAACGGTCACCGGCGAATCCGGGGCATACAACACTTGCCGCAACGCTTCGTCGTCGGCATCGGGCAGACCTGTGGGCGTCGCCTCGCCCTTCACCGCGGATTGCTCCAGCGTGTCGCGCCATAACTCGCGCACGCGCAGGAATTGATCGCCGTATCGTTCGGCAACTTCCTTCATGCTCGCGGGCGGCGCATCGCGCAGCGCGTCGGCAATGCGTTTGTTGAAAATGGGTGCTGGCGCCGTCTCGCCTTCCGTTTTCGGTGCTTCTTTCGGCAGCTTCTCCGCGATGTATTGCTTCGCCGATTCGGCAAAAGTATCGGCGGGCATCGCCGCAAACGATTGCCAGGGCCCAAAAACAGGATCGGTGGCATCGCGCTTCTGTAAATATGCCTGCCACTTTCGCACAATCGTCGGATTCATCTCGTGCGCCTGGCGAATCTCATAAAAGTCTTCCGTGGGCAGCTTGTCGGCCTCGAGCACCGCAACAAGGTAGTCCTTAATCTGCGAACGCAGGCGGCTCGAAAGTTCGTCCGCTTTCTCGGTGAACTTCTTCTGAAAATCCGCGACGCGCGCACTGTGCTGCGCTTCGTACGCTTTGTACGCTTCGTTGGGTTCGGGGTTACTCACAAGCTGGACCGATCGCTCGCTGGACGCGGAAAATACACCGTACAGGGAGTAATAGTCCTCCGTTGGAATCGGATCGAACTTGTGATCGTGACACCGCGCGCACGCCACCGTTAGCGCCTGCGTACCGCGCATCAAAGTGTCGATGCGATCATCGATAATATCGTGCATCACGCCAAGGAAACGCCGGCCAAGGGTCAAGAAGCCCATGGCCGCGAGGTCTTGCGGATTCTCCTCCGTAGCGATTCGGTCTCCCGCGATCTGCAACATCAGAAAGCGATCGTAGGGCATGTCGTCGTTCAGCGCCTTCACAACCCAGTCGCGATAAACATAGGAATGAACAAAACGACCCTCTTCGCGATCGCCGTACACATACCCTTTTGTGTCTGCGTAGCGCGCGACATCGAGCCAATGTCTACCCCATCGTTCGCCGTAGTGAGGCGATGCCAGCAACCGATCCACGACTTTCGCGTAAGCCTCCGGCGATGCATCGGCAAGAAACGCTTCCACTTCCTCCGCCGTTGGCGGCAATCCGGTCAGGTCAAAAGTGGCGCGGCGAATCAATGCAAACTTATCTGCGGGTGGCGCTGGGGTTAGCGCGCGTTCTTCAAGCTCCGCCAATATAAAGGCATCAATGGGAGTCCGCACCCACCCACTATTCGCAACGGTCGGAATTGCGGGCTCGCTGACCGGCTGAAGCGCCCACAAGGACTCGCGAGAAGCGTGTTGCACTGCGGACGCGCCCGTGCGCGGATCGGGTGCCCCCGACGCAATCCACTGCACGATGGCATCTATCTGCGGTTGCGCAAGCTGATGCTGCGGCGGCATCTGCAGTTCGGCGTTTTGATACTGAATCGCCTCGACCAGCAACGACTGCTCCGGCGCACCGGGAACCAC
>CALEZK010000148.1 GCA_937928585.1 uncultured bacterium
GCTGGAGAGCCCGGGGAACTCGGTGCCGGAGGCGGTTGGGATTTCGGGGATGTAGCTGACGATCATGTCGGACTGATCGATGAGCTTGAAGTCGCGCATGTAGATCTGGCCGTCGATGTCGCCCGCGATGTCGAGGACCTCGCGGACGCGGACGCGGATGGGCTTGGCGCGGGCGGACTTGCTCCCGCCGAAGGCGTGGGGCGCGACGTCGAGGTAGTCCTTGCCCTCCTTGCTGGCGGCGATGGCGCGGTCCAGCAGGAGCTTCTCGTCGACATCGCCCGGATCAAACGTGATGAAGTGCTCCGCGAGGGCGGCGCGGAAGGCGTCGATCTCCGCGAGGACCTCGGGCATGTCCACGACGTGGCTCATGGGGAAGCTGGGATAGACCTTGCGCATGCCGGGGCGGCATACCAGGCGGAAGAGCGTGCGCGTGGTCGGGGCGTGGCGGCCCCTGCTGAGGATGTAGAACCGGCTGTCGGGGATGGACCGGCTCATCAGTTCGGTCGCGAGGATTTCCTCTTCCCGCCAGACCATGCAGTCCTTGAGCGTGGCGTCGATCTCGTGCTCGGCGTGGAGCCGGTGGTGCACGACCTCGATGTTGTCCACGAGGCAGATGAACAGGTCCGGCTGCAGCTTGGTGATCACATCTTGCAGCGTATTCTCGCGGAAATCCGTCAGGTACATGAACGCGGGAATCCGCGTCGCGAACTTGATCAGTTTCTCCTGAACGAGCTTGCGCTTGGACTTAAACTCCTTTTCCTCCTCGGTGAGCTGCTTCTTCTCCTTCGCTGTCAGCTCTTTCTCTTTGGCCTTGTTCTTAAGCTCTTTAATCTTCTCGGCCTTGTTGATGATCGTTTCAATGATGTTGTCGCCCAACGCGCGCCATCCTTCGATGCGCTCGACGGCGGCCATCGCCTCGGGATTCTCCAGAACACGGCGCAGCGTATCGTTGTCGACGTTCACGAGCAGCGCGCTTTCCCACTTGCGGGCCAGCAGCGTGGCCGACGTTCCCGCCATCGCGATATCGAGAATGCCGCCCGCGTCGATCTGCGTCATGTTCGCGCCGTCGTACGCCAGCACAGGCAGAAACGCCACGAGGTCTTTAACCGCATTCTCGGGATTCGGCTCATTGGGTGAAAGCCCGATTCCGTACTCGGAAAGCTGACGCAACGCGCGCGTGGGCGCGAAATCGAACACGAAACAGACCGGCTTGAGAATCTCCTCCTCGTTAGGGTTGTCACCGTTCGGATTCTTGATAGACCACGGCGACTGCACGCGAAACGCGGCCTGAAAGTAGGTCTCCGGCGATTTCAAATTGCGCAGCATCAGAATGGAAGACCACTGCGGCACCGTAACGCCCGTCGTGAGCTTGCCGCATGACAGCGTGATGGTCTTCGTGTCAAAGCCACTCCCGATGGCGTCGCGCACTGGCGGCAGCGCCTCCAGTCCGATGCCCGCCGAAGTGCCAGCGGCAACAATCACGGTGTAGTCGTGCCAGAAGGTGTTGTGCTTCTCGCTCAGCAAATTCGCCATCGCGTGGCAAGCCGCGACGTTCGGGAGAAACCAGAACGAGTGCTGTAGATACGGCAACAACCGCACGTCGGAATACGGAAAAGGCGGTCGCGTGCCGGTCTTGAGGTGTTCCACCGCCTTGGGCGCGTATCCGCCGCGAATGATATCCAGCCACTTCTGAACGTCGCTCTTGTGCTTAAATTGCGCCTTTTTATCCCTGCCCGACGCTTCAAAGAACGCATTGAGATCGAACTCATCGAACTCGCCCGCGCTCGCGACCACCAGTAGCTCATCGGGCATCTGATAGGTCAACAGTCTCATCTGCGGCAGGCCGCCGTAAGGGTTCCATTTATTTGGGTTTTTCGCCGTGAACGTTTCCTTCGCACGCTGCTCGTCGGTATAGGTCCAGTTGAAGATCTGTTCCTCGATGAACTCACCAGTGCTCAACGCCCTGAACGGCGTCCCGGAAAGATAGAGATAAGCCCTGGTGGTGATCGGTAAAAATTCGGCCTCTTTCTCGGAAAGCTCGGTGAGACCTTCGTTTAGATTCTCAAGCCCCGCGCCATATTCGAGCTTGGCCTCCTTCTTGGCCACCACCTCTTCTTCACCCTCGAAGAGCTCCTTGGCCGTTTCCCGCCATGCGCCGAAGTGGTATTCGTCGAACACGACCAAGTCCCAATTCATCGTGTGCAGCCATTCGTTCTTGGCCTTGATGTTTCCCGCGTCGTCGCGACCCAGCAGATCCTGGAACGAACCGAAATAGACGAGCGGTTTGTTTGCGGAAACTTTCGTTGGATCGCTGCCGGAACTGCGCGACATATATTGCCAGCCGTCAAAGTCCACATGGCATTCAAGGTCTGTCTGCCACGCATCCTCCACGGCGGGCTTGAAGGTCACCACGAGCACGCGCTTGGCCCCGAGTTTCTTGGCGAGCTGATAAGCGGTAAAGGTCTTGCCAAAGCGCATCTTCGCGTTCCACAAGAAGCGTGGGACGGCCCTCTTGTTTTCGGCCCAAATCGAGTTGAAGTAGTCGAAGGTCTTCGCCACGGCGTCGCGCTGCTCGGCGCGCATGGGAAAATTCTTGTCGCGCGTGCCCGCGATTGGCTGTCCCGTGCGGATCGCGATGAGCACAGCCTTCAGATCTTTCACCGTGCAGCGCATCCATTCCAGTTCGGAATTCGCGCATCCTTTCCGCACGAGGGCCGCGCGCACCTCATGATCGGTGAACGTCGTGCCGTCGTCGCGCTCGGCGACCTCGTCCAACTCAATTTTGTAGTTTTTGATGTTGGCGGTCTTGAGTTGCTCGGCGACGCGCTGCTTCACGTCACGCGTGGTCTGACCCACCTTGAGCAGTCCCGCGTGCGCCTTGTCGTCAATCGAGTAGGCGTAGATGCGCGGGCGCGCCTCTGGCTTCGGCGCAAGGATTTCTTCGATAGTCTTACTCATCGTCTTGGTCCTCGGCACGTTTATCCAAAGCCACGAAAGCGTCGAAATCGCTTTGGAAGAGCTTGTCCTGGATCACGCGGTACTTCTCAAACTCGCTCTCGGCGTGCTCCCGGGCGATTTCGGCGCTAATGCTCCCGGCGTCCCGCAGCACTTGCCGCTCATCCGCCGAAAGGAAGATGTCGAGACGCTTCACCCAATCCTCCATAGTCATAGGCACGCGGCGTTTGGCGCGGCTTTCCGCCAGATCGAGGTAGGCGTTCACGATGCGGCCCAGGTCCGCGAGTTCTTCCTCCGTCAGGTAGTTTTTAGCCACCACCACATCGCTTTTGAGAATTTTGCCGCCGGGGGCTTTGGCCCAGGTCGTCAACCCCATGCGTTCCTTCGCATGGTCTGCGCGCCGGACGATCAACTCGGCGGCGGTGTTACCGTGGACGGCGTAATGCATCTTGTTTTGCACCTTGGCGAAAAACGCTTGCGTGATCCCCGCGTCCCGGTCGTAATCCATCGCTGTGGCATAGATGTCCGCGATCTTTTGATAAAAGCGCCGCTCGGACAGGCGGATCTCCCGGATCTCCTCCAGCAGGCGCTCGAAGTAATCCTCGCCCAGAAACGCGCCATTCTCCATGCGCTTCCGGTCCACCAGATAGCCCCGGAGCGTATAGTCCCGCAGCACGCCCGTGGCCCATTGCCGGAAGGCCGTTGCGCGTTTGGAATTCACACGGTAGCCCACCGCGATGATCGCATCCAGGTTGTAATGCTTGACGGTGTAGTTTTTACCATCCGCGGCAGTTACGGAGAATTCCTCGGTAACTGACGCCGCACGCAATTCACCCTCTTTGAAGATGTTTTTCAGGTGCAATCCGACATTGTCGCTGGAGGTCAGGAACAGCTCGCCTATGTTTTTTTGCGACAGCCAGATCGTACCGTCCTGCACCCGCACTTCCACGCCGTCGCCCCCGGTCTGGTAGGCGAAGGTCAGAAACTCCGCCGTGCGGTTGCGCATGCGCACGCTGTTCGGTGATTTCTTTTTAGGCATGGCAATCATGCCGCCCTGTCAGGGCTGGGTTGGTTTGGTGGTTCAGATACCCAGAACGCTGCCTTGGGCAGGTATAGGGTGCGCCTTTGGCGCACTGCTTCACGTCACGCGTGGTCTGGCCCACCTTGAGCAGGCCCGCGTGCGCCTTGTCGTCAATCGAGTTGGCGTAGATGCGCGGACGCGCCTCCGGCTTCGGCGCAAGGATTTCCTCGATGGTCTTACTCATTGCCGCCGTCGTTAGGGTTCATCGGCCTGACTTGGGATTCGATGTAGGCCTGCTCCTTTTGCGTGATGCCATATTTCGCGTATAGATCCTCGTCTGTCCAAGTGCGTTTCCATTCCTGCTGAGGAACCCATGAATACGTTGACCGGAGTGCGTGTTGGGTGATTTTGCGAAGTGAAACGAGGAAACGAAAAAAACGCGTTTTGGTATAAGCCTGGAAACTTGCCGCTGCCTTTTTACTCGCGAACGGGCCCGCGACTAAATACGTCTGCGTGCATACTGATTCAGGCGGAGCTACGATGGAAGGGCCAAGAACCAACGCTGGAATGGCACCTCGCTCGCCGTAAGCCTCCGGGAGAAGCACTTTCCATGAATCTATTAGATGCACATTCTTTCGGATGCCTGATCGTGCGGTATGAACAACGATACGTTGCCCACGATCTGTCAGGTAGAGGGCAACCGAGTCCCGAAATGGTTTAACTTTATGTTCAGCGAAGTTAGTGGCTAGTCCAAATGGCGTGTCTCCGCTCACGAGGTCGGCCAGCGAAGGCTCCTTCAAGCGCTGAACCTTCTTCAAGATGCTGACTGCTCGAGTATCGCGCACGAAGATGTCGAACTCATCCAACTTGCGAACAACTTCAGGCTGCTCTTCTTCTCCAAGCACGAGCTTGTATTTGCAGTCGCCGTGATGATTTCCTTCCCATAGGAAGTAGCCGACGCCGCCCTCAAAATCGACACCAGGAAATGCCGTTGACATTTTCGTGTAGTCAACAAGGTGGCTGATGTGTCCGCCGGTAAGCATGGACTTTCGGAACTCGTCCATACCACGTCCGCCAGCGAGCCACCGTGAAGGAATTACCATAGTTAGAAAGCGTGGTTCCAGTTTCATCGCCTGCTCTACGAAGAGATGGTAAATCGAGGAATCGCTCGAACCGCCCGCGCCACCAGTCATTTGATACGGTGGATTACCAATGATTACGTCAAATTGCATATTGCCTCCGAACAGCTCGGCGAGCCGAGACTTGATGTTGCCTGTATGTAGAAATGCATAAGCGTGGGTTTCGAGCCCATCTTGACGATCAAAGATTTCTTGCGGCGCGCCACAGTAGCGACACCTGCCATCTTTCCATGTGTGTTTGATGCGCTTGAACCAGATGTTCCCTTCGTCGCTGGCAAAGGATTTGCCGATTGAGTGCTGGCCGTTGGCGTGCCTTGAGCAGTACACGCTGCGCCGCGCGAGCAGACTGGTGATTTGCGTGATCGCGATACCAAATACCTGTTTCATCAGGATGTGGTTCACGCGCTTCTCAAGGTTTGGAATCTCCTTTTCCAACCCCTTGGTGAGTCGGCTGGTGATTTCGCGGAGAAACACGCCGGATTTCGTGCAGGGGTCGAGGAATTTCACCGTCTTGTCGGCCCAGATATTCGCGCCATTGTTTCTGGCGGCCCACGCCTCAGCCAGCGTGTCCAGCATCCGATTCGCAAACTCGGGCGGCGTGAACACTTCATCGTTGGAGAGGTTCGCGATGCAGGTCAGCACATCCGGGTTGCGTCCGCGCAAGGCGAAGCTGGCTTGGTCACTCATAGAGCTGCTTGCTCTACGATTGCCGCCAAGTCACTCACATTCATCGGCGGGTAAGTCTTGATAGGAGCGAAGATTTCGTGCATACCCAACTCCGCGAAAAGGGAGTCTTCGGCGCTGAAGGCCGACGACTGCGTGAGAATATCCAGGCGGAAATCCCGGCGCTGGAAGCGGCCCTTCCAAAGATAGCCCCACTCGGCAAAGGTAATGGGTGAGTCGTCCCAGGCGCGCATCGTCAAGGCATCGCCGTGGACGAGGTTCTGCGAAAGCACATAGGACGCGGCGCGATACAGATCGTCCGCCGGATTAAGGCTCAAATACTCGGCAAAGATTTCCAGCAGGTTCGCGCGGCACTCTGCAATGTTGTCTGGAAGAAGTTCGATCCCGTAAATGCACATCAGGGCAAGTAGCGCATAGTGCTGTCGCTCAAAATCGGCCTTGCCATATTTGAGTTCCACGGCGGCAAGCTTGCGCCGCAAGATTTGCACGAGGAAGTTCCCGCTACCACACGCTGGCTCCAAAAAACGGGAGTCTATGCGCTCCGTCTCGCCCTTCACCAGGTCGAGCATTGCCTCGACCAACCACGCTGGGGTAAAAACCTCTCCGTGGTCGGCGACGCGCTGCTTGGACTTGACGTAGTTCATACGTCTATGCAGCCGGATACTGCTTCGAGCAGCGGGATGTCGAATGGCTCGTCCAAGGTATGGCTATCCTTTGTCATATACACGAGATGATGCGGGAACAACCGAGGACGGGAATCCTTGATTGTGCTTCATCTCTTGGCTTCGATGGTGGAATGCGCGTTCCGTTCGCCTTCTGTAAGAAGCTAGCACATGACATGTTTGCGCGCAAAGCTTTGGCAGGCGCATCAACCGGGCACCGCGAGTGGCCATCGCTGGCCGGGGGGCAGCCATGCCTGCGCGCGCACAACGCCAACCGGCCGCATTACGTTTCCCCGTGCTCCCCGTGGTTGGAACGTACTATGCCGCAGTAACGAACACGTGGCGAAAGGCATTACCGGCGCCAAGTGCGCCATCCCCCC
>CALEZK010000149.1 GCA_937928585.1 uncultured bacterium
CTGCCCGATAAAGTTTGTGGGTACCGGTGAAAAGCTGGATGCGTTGGAGCCGTTCCACCCGCACCGGATGGCGGACCAGATTCTCGGCATGGGCGACATCGTGTCGCTGGTCGAGAAGGCGCAACAGGTTGTCGACAAAGAACAGGCGATTAAGTTTCAGCAAAAGGCCAAGAAGGGCGAGCTGGACCTTGAGATGTTCCTGGAACAGATGCAGCAAGTAAAGAAGATGGGCAGCATCGGCGATCTGGTGAAGAAGATTCCGGGCATGTCGAAGCTGTTGCCGGAGGGCACCGAACTTCCGGAAGACGAATTGAAGTACACGGAAGCAATCATCCGCTCCATGACAAAAAAAGAGCGGAAGAACCCGAAGATTATCAACGGCAGCCGCCGGCTCCGCATCGCGGACGGCAGTGGCACGTCGGTACAAGATATAAACCGTCTTCTCAAGGATTTCGAGAAGATGAAGAAGATGATGCAGCAGATGATGAAGGGCAAAGGCCCGCGCGGCATGATGCGCGGCGGCATGCGCCCGCCTTCGATGTTTGGATAGGCCAAAGCCTCACGCTGTCATTCCGAGCGAAGCGAGGAACCTGCAACGCGGCAGGTGCGTCGCTACGCTCAGCATGATACTGAGGGTAACCGAGAAGACAGGAGAGATGAAGTGGCAACAGTAATTCGTTTGCAGCGCGGCGGCCGCACACACGCCCCCTATTACCGCGTGGTGGTGATGGATTCGCGCAACCGTACGCGTGGTTCGATTGTCGAGCAGATCGGCACATATCACCCGTGCGCGCGCCCTGAGCCGACTACCGAAATCGACGCCGAGAAGGCAATCGCGTGGTTGAACAAGGGTGCGCAGCCTTCGGACACGGTGCGCGCCGTGCTCACGAAGAAGGGCCTCATCAAGCAGGCCGCGGAAGCGAAAAAGGGTTAACGAAGCGCCGGACTTTGCGCGCGCGTGTTTGTGGCGCAGCCTAGACGCCTGCGCCACAATAAAACTGTACGCGCAGCGGTGCGGATTATGTTGAGGACGGTACATGTCAGCGCAACCGAAAGAGTTGGTTGAGTTCGTCGCGAAGAAACTCGTCGACCATCCTGAAGACGTGAACGTTCGCGTGATCGAGAATGACGAAGGACAGTTGATCGAGCTGCGCGTGCATCCCGAAGACATGGGAAAAGTGATCGGCAAGAGCGGCAAAACGGCGCGGGCAATTCGCTCGCTCTTGATGTCGGCATCGACGAAGTCGAACACGCGCGCCGTCCTGCAAATCGTCGAGTAAGCGCAACGTGAGCGGCACGTGGGTCCGCATGGGCACGGTAAAGTCGGTGAATCCGGCGCGCCGCGAACTGAGAATCGACCCCACGAAACGCTTCGAGAAAGGCGCAAAGGATTTGGAAGCCGTACGCGTCTTCCTCGGACAGGATCAGCCGCTGCTGTGTCGGGTGGACGCCATTAGCGCGAACCCGGCAGGGCTGATAGTGACGCTCGGCGCGGGGATATCCCGCGACCAGGTCGCACGGATGAAAAATGCCGTTGTCGACGCGCCACCGCTGAAACGCGCGCGCGCGACCGCGGAGACGATGGCCGCTTCGGAATGGATCGGTCTGGAAGTGCTCGGGGTAGATGGTGCGCGCATCGGCAGGATTGCCGGTTGCATCGAAAGCCCTGCGCACGACATTTTGGAAATTGACGCGCCGGACGGCCAGCAATTGCTGTTGCCGGCGATTGAACAGACAGTTGAATCGATTGACCTGGATGCGGGACGCGTCCTTGTGCGGGACATTCGTCCGTACGTGATCTCCAATGCGGATTGACGTCATCACGCTGTTTCCGGAGCTGTTTGAAGCGCCGTTGCGTGTGAGCCTGCTGGGCAAAGCCATTGAAAAAGGCCTGCTCACCGTGGAATGTACAAATCCGCGCGATTTCACAACGGACAAGCACAAGACGGTAGACGATGCGCCGTTCGGCGGCGGCCCCGGCATGGTGATGAAGTGCGAGCCGCTGTTTGCTGCGGTGGAAAGCCTGCGCAGCGCCAATTCGTGCGAACGTGTGATTCTCATGTCGCCCAGAGGGAGACCGTTCACGCAGGCCGTGGCCCGCGAGCTCGCGCGACAACCCGACTTTGTTCTGGTTTGCGCCCGCTATGAAGGGGTTGACGAGCGCGTGAGTAACGCGTTGTGCACCGATGAGATATCGGTGGGCGATTATGTGCTCAGCGGAGGCGAACTCCCTGCATTGACGATCATCGAGGCAGTAAGCCGGATGGTCCCAGGCGTAATTGGTGATTTCGAATCCGTGGAAACGGATTCGTTCTACGACGGAATTCTCGGCGCGCCGCAGTACACGCGGCCCCAGGAGAAGTGCCCGCGGTATTGCGGGAAGGCAACCACGCGGCAATTCGCCGGTGGCGGCGAAAAGAGGCGCTCCGCGCAACGAAATCGCGGCGGCCCGATTTGCTTGCGGCGTGTTCCGACGAGGACCGCGCATTATTGAATGAAATTGAACGTGAAGAGCTAACCGATAGGAAGAACGAGTCATGACAGCGTTGGAAGAACTCAAGAAAGCACAGGCCAAGCCAACCGGCAAGATCCCACAGTTCGAGATTGGCGACACGGTCCGCGTGCATTTCCGGATTGTGGAAGGTGAAAAAGAGCGCATTCAGGTTTACGAAGGCGTGGTGATTGGCCGCAAGGGCGCAGATGGTCCCGAAGCGCGTTTCACCGTTCGCCGCGTTGCGTTTGGCGAGGGCGTGGAGCGCGTTTTCCCGCTGCATTCGCCGCGCATCGAGAAAGTCGAAGTGACGCGTGAAGGCAGCGTGCGCCGCGCGAAGCTCTACTACCTTCGCGATCGCTCCGGCAAGGCAGCACGCGTCAAGGCCAAGGAACGCTCGACGAAAGAAGCCAAAGCATAGTCGCGTCCGGCGCGAATCGCGCCGTCGTGCTACCATTGAGGCGAAAGGTCTGCTCGGCCTTTCGCCTTTTTATTTTTCCGAAATCGGGAGCGGGTCGGCGAAATGAATCGCGAATCGGAAACCGATATGTGGCAGTTCGAAACGGAAATGCGGGCATTGGGCTTCTCGCGCATTGCTGGCGTCGATGAGGCCGGCCGCGGCCCGCTTGCAGGCCCAATCGTCGCAGGCGCTGTCGTATTGGCGCATCCGGTTGAGGGGCTCAATGACTCCAAATTGCTTACAGAGCGACAGCGCGAGAAACTTTTCGACCAACTAACCACTGGCGCACACGCAATTGGCTGCGCGGTAATCTCGGCGGAACGAATCGATGCGATCGGCATTCAGCAGGCGAACTACGGTGCGATGTTGGAAGCGGTGGAACAACTGTTCCCCGCGCCGGATTACCTGCTGGTGGACGGCTTCAAGATTCCGGGTTGCCCTCTCCCCCACCTTAGAATCGTGAAAGGCGACCGGCGGTCCCAATCGATTGCCGCCGCGAGCATCATTGCAAAGGTAACGCGCGACCGGTTGATGGTGAAATTGGAAACGGAATATCCGGGTTACGGTTTTGCCAAACATAAGGGGTACGGCACGGCGGAGCACCTTGACTGCATTGCACGGCTCGGTCCGTGCGCGGTGCACCGCCGAAGCTTCGCGCCAATTTCGGGCAAAGTAGACACCGCCCGCCTGTTTTAGCGACTATATGGGAAGTTCAGCGGCGGGCGACGTGCCTGCCAAAGCCAGCTTTCCGGCGTGCTGCGCCGGTTGCAACATAACGAGCATCGGAAACACGCATTGAATCTTCCCAACTTTCCCAGAGGGCCGATCACCATGGGCATTGCACTTCTCGTATCCGTCGTACTTTCGGGATGTGTGACCGGCTCGGAACATTTTGCATCGAACGCAGGCGCGAATGAGCAGGGCGAGGCTTACTCGCATTTTCTGACGGGCGTCGTGCTCGAGAAAGACGGTAAGACCGAAGAAGCACTGAAACACTATCAGAAAGCGGCGGACCTCCTGCCGGAGTCGTATGAACTGAACCGCAGACTTCTCGATGTCTATATCGACACCAACGATTTGGCTAACGCAGAGAAGACATGCCAGCGCCTGCTCAAAACGGAAGGCGAAAACGTACGGCTGTGGATCATTCTGGGGCTGACCTTGCAGGAACAGGGAAAACACGAAGCGGCGTCCGAAGCCTTTGAAACCGCGCTTGCGCTTAACCCGCAGCAGCAGCGAGACTACGATCTGCTGGTGGAAGCCGGTGAACGCTCAAAAGATTGGGTAACCACCATTCAGGTATTCGAAAAACTCGTTGAACTCGCACCGGACAAGGCGGAATGGCACGCGGGACTCGGGCTGCACCTCAGCCGCATCAACGATGGCGAAGGCGCGCGAAAGGCTTTCGAAAGGGCGCTCGAACTCAAACCCGATCTCACCGAGGCTCGCTTGCAGCTTGGACTTGCCTACCTTCAACTGAACGAAAATGCTCTCGCCGTCGACATGCTGCGTTCGCACCTCGCCGCCGTGCCTGAAAACGGGCGATCGCGGGAGATACTTGCGGGGGCGCTTGCACGCACCGGACAGTACGCTGCATCCGCGGATGAGCTTGCGCAATTGGGCGAAGCGCTAACGCGCGATGCGGCAGTCTCGCTTGAATATGTCTACGCGCTCTTGCGGGCTGGCCGCAATGCGGAAGCCGCGGCGGTCGAACCTCCCCAGGGAACGCCCATTCTGAGCACGCTGTTCAAGGCAATTGCGCGCAAGGCCGCTGGCGAACCCTATCGGCCTCTCCTCGACACGCTGGACAGTGTCGACGGCGATATCGACATGGAACTGGCCGACGTATTCGGCACGCTGCTGTTTTTCTTTGGCGACAAGGATGCAGGCGAGTTCTTTATCCAGCGATTGGGCGAGTTGCGCGCCGAGGGCGTGCAGTCCAACCGCGTGGATATCGTTCTCGCGCGGACGTTCACGGCGCTGAAGCGATTTGCCGAGGCGGAACCCTTGCTGGCAGCAGTTGCCACGGCAAAGCCGGACGAGCGCTACGCACACATACAGCTTTCAAGCATTTATGATGAGTTGGATCGCTTTCGCGATGCGGAGAAGCATTTGCGCAAGTGCCTCGAGCTGAATCCCGAAGACAGCGAGGCGATGAACAACCTTGCATATCTGTACGCAGAAAAAGACACGCGCCTGGATGAAGCGGAGGCGCTGCTCAAACGCGCGCTTGAACTCGAACCCAATAACGGCTATTACCTCGACAGTCTGGGCTGGGTCTACTTCCGTCGCGGTGACGAAGAAAAGGCAATCGAATACATTCGCCGCGCAATCGTCGCCATGGATCACGACGACGCCATCTTGCGCGATCACCTGGGCGATGCTTATCTCGAAAAAGGCGACGTAAAACGCGCTGTAGCGGAGTGGCGACGCGCCCTCCGACTCGACCCCAAGATCGAAGGCGTAAAGGAAAAAATCGAGAAGTACGAGAAGAAGGCGGAAAAAGCCGCCTAGCCTTAGCCCGGGCTGACCTGCGAATGCACTTCACGTCTGAGGGAGCAAACTTCAATGAATCGCAGACGGTTTTTGTTGGGCGTAGGATCCTTTGCAACCTGCGCGCTATTCGACAGCCTCTTGCGCACGCAGCGCATGCTCGCAGCACAGCATGACCTCAAAATAACTTCCGTCGAGCCCTATGTGCTCAAAGGCGGCAAATGCTGGGTCATTGTGCGCACTTCGGACGGCGTGAACGGCATTGGTGAAGTCAGTCCGATGAATGCTCGTGCTGCCGCGCTGCTGATTCGCGAGTCATTCGCGCGAATACTGATTGGGATGAACCCGCTCGAAATCGACCGCTGCTGGGACCGCATGTTCTACAGCACCTACAAGCAGGGTGTGATGGGACTGCAGCCGGAGGCCATTTCGGGAGTCGACATCGCGCTATGGGACATCCTCGGCAAGGTGGCGGGCATGCCTATTCACCGGTTACTCGGCGGGAAACGCCGGGATTCGGTGCGGGTGTATGCGAGCATCGGCGGCGCTGCGGAAAGCACGCCGGAATCAATTGCCAACCGCGCGGAAGCGGCCGTGCGCGATGGGTTCACCGCCGTGAAGATTCGCCAGGATTATGGCCCTGTCGTGCCCGATCGGAATGTTAAAAAAGACCTTGCCGTACTCGACGCCGTGCGCAAAGCCATCGGCGACGATGTAGAACTCAAGTACGACGTGAACAACGGTTACTCCCTGCAAACGGCAATCAATGTTGGCAAGGAAATCGAACGCTTCAACGTCATTCACTACGAAGAACCGCTGGCACAGACGAACTACGCGGGCTACGCCAAACTGGTCGATGCGATCAACGTCCCCGTCGCCGCGGGGGAACACGAATACACGCGGTGGCAATTCCGCGACCTCGTCGAACAGGCGAATGTCGATATCCTTCAACCCGACCTCGTGAAATGCGCCGGGATCTCCGAGGCAGTGAAAATCGCCGCGCTGGCCTCGACGCATCATCGCCCCCTGTGTCCCCACCAAACACAGCCCACCATCGGCCAAGCTGCCACGCTCCATTACACCAGCGTCTTCGTCGACAACGACATGGCCCAGGAACTCACCGAAGGGGGCCACAAAAGTCCGCTGCACGATTTATTCAAAACTCCCCTCGAATTCAAAAACGGTCGCATGACCGTCCCCGACGCGCCAGGCTTGGGATTGGAATTGGACGAAGAAAAACTCAAGACCGCCTTGGCAAATGGATAATCAAGCCTTACTCACACGTTCAGTTGGCTCGACACCAGCGTCATCTGACTTTTGGCTTTCCTGTTGTCCGGACTGTCACCAGGCTCTTGCCATAAGTAACTCAAGAACCATCGCTTACAATATATTTTGTCAATAAATTACCCCTCGTCTTGTAACTTTGTACACTGTTCGATCACGCCTTCAATCTAGACCGAATGCGCCTAGGAATTCTTCACAGCTAGTGCAACACCTTTGACGAAGGGATGGAGGGCCGCTGCAAAATGCCTCTGCTCCCTGTAACCTCGCGGCTTCAGCCGGTGTACAGCTGGAAGAACCCAAACGGGAGACCCTACCCATGATCATGGCGGATGTTTTCAAAATACTCTTCATTATCCTCGGAATTCTCATTACGACGGTGAGTTATTGGCTGCTCTTCGAGGCCTTGTTCAGACGCGCCGTAAAGGGCGCCAGCCTGGCGTATGAGGCACACCCCTATCGCGTGACGATAATTGGGGCAGTGGTCGCGGCGCCCCTTTTTGTGGCCGGCCTGGCACTTCTCAACAGTGCCGCGGGACTAAAGCTCGTTGGGGCAATCTTGGTGTCCGGATTGCTGTTAATTGGCCTTCTCGGCTCAGCCGGACTGGCGCGACTTGTGGGGATGCGGCTGGCCTCCGCGACCGACCAGCACTACCCGTGGCGGCGCGTGCTGCGTGGCGGCATCATACTCTCCATCACTTTTGTGCTTCCCATCATCGGCTGGTTTGTCGTGCTTCCATTGACGCTTGTGAGCGGCGTGGGTGCAATCATCGTCTCGCGCTGGGGTCGGCGAGCGCCGGAAAGCGTAGCGTCGCCCGTATCGGTAGCAAACGCATAAGCACGGGACGGATTTCATGCGGATCACACGCAGAAAATTCATGCAAGCCGCCGGCGCGCTGTCTGCTGCCACGTTGGCGGGGTGCGACCAGACAATTCGCTTCCTGGGCGTGCCGCAGGCGCCGGGCCTTAACGGACCATTTTCTGTTTCAACCGGGGCGTCGGTCGATCAGGTAACGCATGTGATGCGCCGCGTTTCTTTCGGTGCGCGGCCCGGGGACTATGCGCGCGTCGCGGCGATGGGTGTCGATGCCTATATCGAAGAACAGCTCAACCCCGATGCAATTGACGATTACGCGTGCGAAAGTCTCGTGCGCCGAAACGAAACCATCGCCGCGCCGCTGGGCGAGTTGTTCGAGTACAAGCAGGACATTCTGCTGCGCGAATTGACGCGGGCAACCTTGCAGCGCGCCGTATACAGCAAACGCCAGCTTTACGAAGTCATGGTTGAGTTCTGGACTGATCATTTCAATATTGCGCAGTCGAAAGGCGATTGCGCGTGGTTGAAAACGGCCGATGATCGCGACGTGATACGAAAGCATGCGCTGGGAAATTTCGGCGAACTGCTGCGCGCCTCCGCGCTCAGCCCTGCCATGTTGTGGTATCTAGACGGCCGTGCAAACCGCAAAAGCAACGCGGAAGAGATACCGAATGAGAACTATGCGCGCGAGTTGCTCGAGCTACATACCCTCGGTGTGCATGGCGGCTATACCCAGCGGGACGTAATGGAAGTGGCCCGCTGTCTCACAGGTTGGACGGTTCGCTCGGAGCAACTGTTCTTCAAAGGACGTCTCGAGTTTCGCAAAGACTGGCATGACGACGGCGAGAAGCGGGTACTGGGCCAGACCATACCTGCGGGTGGCGGCGAGACTGACATCGATCGCGTGATCGAAATCGTCACGGCCCACCCCGCCACCGCACAGTATCTTGCATGGAAGCTGTGCCGCCGATTCATCACCGACGATCCCCCAAAGGCCGCAATCAATGCCGTCGCAACCGCTTTCTCAACGTCAAACGGCGATATCAAGAGCACCCTGCGCACCTTGTTTGCGACACGAGAGTTCCGCACCGCGACAGACGCAAAGTTCAAGCGTCCGCTGCGCTACGTAGCCTCCGCCCTGCGCGCGACAGCCGCGGACTGCGATCCAAACGACGCGCTCTACCAATACTTGCTGCGCATGGGCCATACGCCGTTTCAGTACCCCACGCCAGATGGCTATCCCGAAGAAGCGGAACATTGGATGGGATCGATGCTATGGCGTTGGCACTTTACAGCAGCGCTCGCAAAAAACCGCATCGAAGGCACACATGTGGATTGGAAAAACCTCGGCAAGCAAGCGGGCGGTGAACAAATGCTCGTCGCGCATCTTCTGGGAAGGAACGCAACGGATTTGGAAACCGATTGCTGCACACAATCCGGCGCGGGACCGGTATTCATGCTGTCATCGCCCGCGTTTCAGAGGTTCTGATGTTGAAGGTTCCAAACTTCTGGATGCGATTGTGGCGCAGCCGTCCAGGCTGCAGATTAAAATTGAAGGTTTAAGAACAAGAAATTGTGAAACCGTGACAACCGTTGAGATTTGAGGGAAGTGTCGATGAATGATACTGCGTATATCCACGGCAACGGCGACGCGACCAATGCACTCGTAGTGATCTTCCTCCGCGGCGGGGCGGATGGCCTGAATATGGTCGTACCCGTCGAAGACGACGCCTACTACACTGCGCGGCCCTTGGTTGGTGTCTCAAAGAATGAAACCGTGCCGCTTGACGGCATGTTCGCGCTGAACCCGCACCTCACGCCGCTGGTAAACCTCTATCGCAGCGGCGATCTCGCTATCGTGCATTGTGCGGGCTCGGAAGACCAGACACGTTCGCATTTCGAGGCACAGGATTCAATGGAGCATGGCGGTTCGGGCGGAGGCGGCTGGCTTGGACGTTACTTGCGCTATCGCCCCAATGGCCCGGGCGGACCACTCGCAGCCGTGGCGATCGGGAGCGCTGCCCCGGAAGCGTTGCGCGGTGCACCCGCCACGGTCGTCATGAACTCGTTCGAAGATTTCGCGCTCGGCGAACGCGCGCCTGCGGCTATGTCCGCCTTGGAAAAACTCTATGAACCGGAGTCCGGCGCACTGGGTGTCGCCGCGCGCTCGACGTTGGCGGCGCTCGACAAAATCACGCAGCTGAACGCAAGCAGTTACGCGCCAAACAACGGGGCACGGTATCCGCAGTCGCAACTTGGCAATGGCCTACAACACATCGCCCAGTTGCTGAAGGCGAAGGTCGGACTCGAAGCCGCATGTCTCGATCTTGGCGGGTGGGACTCCCACTTCGCGTCCGCGACGCTGATAAATCCGCTGATGAAGGATCTCGCCGAGAGCGTTGCCGCGTTCTGCGCCGACATGAACGGCGCGATGCAGAATACGAATGTTGTGGTGATGACCGAGTTTGGCCGGCGTGTATACGAAAACGCATCCCTCGGTACGGACCACGGTCGCGCCAGTGCGATGTTTGTCCTCGGAGGCGGCGTGCGTGGCGGCAAGGTATACTGCGACTGGAAGGGCCTTGCCATGGATAAACTCGAAGCGCCGGGCGATTTGCCGGTGCAGAACAACTACCGCGATGTGCTGGCGCCGGTGCTCTCTCGACATAGCGGCATGACGGATTTCGCGCGCGTGTTTCCCAATTACGCGATGACACCGATGGCACTCTATGCGTAACGACGCCTGGTTGACCACGCTCACGCCCTACCCCGACAATGGATCGGGCGACTGCGGTCTGTTGCGCGCGCCCGAGTGGTTGCTTGCACACGGGCGCGACGAGGAGAACGCGGTGGCGGACGAAACCCAGGCGCAAAGTAGCGATACCGCTTGGGAAATTGAGTGTGTTGCGCGGGTGCTCTCGGGAGACCGCGCCTCGTTCGACAGAGTGGTCGATGCCTATACCGCGCGCATCTTCACGCACGTGTATCGCATTACGCGCAACCGCGAAGAGGCAGAAGATGTCGTGCAGGAAACTTTCCTGCGCGCCTATCGCAAACTGGCGAACTTCGATCGCCTGCGTCCATTTCGAAATTGGCTGTATGCAATCGCAACGAATCTCGCCTTGAACGCGTTGCGCTCACGACAACGGCGGGGTCAAACGGTCGCGCTGGATTTTGAGACTGAACCAAACGAATTTGACGCACAGACCGAAGACGCGCGCGCCATGCTGATGCGCGGCGATGTCGCGCACCGCCTTGCACGGGCCATCGGAATGTTGCCGGCGCAACCGGCTGCGCTGGTAAATCTGCATTACATGGAAGGCATGTCGATTCGGGAAGCCGCCGAGACGTTGAACATGACAGAGGATGCGGCGAAGGTCGCATTGCACCGCGCGCGCAAACGCTTGCGCATTCTATTGGGTGAACGCGAATGAACGAACATTGCCGAAAATATCGCGACACACTGCACGCGCAATTTGACGGTGGACTGGTCATGGAGGTTGCGGCTCACGAACACGCTGCAGAGTGTTTGGAGTGCCGTGCGTACTGCGATCAGTTGCGGACATTGAACAGCGCCCTGCTCGCATTATCCCTTGAAATGCCGCGAAACGCCCTTGTACAGCGCGTGAAATCGAGTGTGGCTGCTGAACCGCTCTACACCAACGATGCGCACTGGTGGCTGCCTGCCGCGGCGGCGTGCACTGTGGTGTTACTCTCGGGGCTCCTGTTGTATTTTGCCGTGCCGGTCGATCCGGCGCGCTGGTGGGACTACGCGAATCAACCATCGACCACACCATCCTGGATGCTGGGCGAGATATCCCTGGTCGAAGAATTGGCCTCACTGGAACGGTACTGGGCCAATTCCTCGGCACGACTCGACTCACTTTCAACGCCGTTGTGGTCGGGTGTTGCTGGGGTCGCGACGCTGTTTCTTGTCGCATTTAACGGCGCGAAGGCCTATAGCCTGCGGACCGCGTCGAACCAGAGCAGTTATAGGCGCACGTGGAGATGAAGAAATGACCCCGGAAAAGGCCCTCGGTTTCATCGCGTTTCTGCTCGCGCTGCTTGCCGTGAAATCAGGTTGTATCGCGATGAGCGTCTTGCTTGAAAAGCTGGTGCCTGCGTTTACCGCGCGCGCGGTGAATGCCTATAAGTCGCGAGGCTCGTTCATTCTCGGTGCGGTCAATGGGATCGTGCTTGCGTTCTTGTTTGTTTTGCTCGCGAACTCACAGCTTGAAGCATTAAAGCTGGTAGGGATGGTGATTCTCCTCGTCTTGATTGCCGGCATCATGACTGGATACATGATCGCCTACCACGATATGGGCCGCCGCCTGCGTGGCGATCGCGACTGGTCTTCTACGCGCACGATCTTTTTTGGTGGCGTTGCGGCAGAGTTGGCATTCATGACGCCGGTCCTCGGACAGGTGCTGTCCGTCGGCGTTCTGTTTCGCGGATTGGGCGCAGTAATCAGCGCGATTTTATCGCGTGGCGTGGCAAGTCCTGCTGGTGGCGTTCTCGACAATCGCGACGAACGAGACAAGCCTGCGTAGCGCTCGCCGAACTCAAGAAAGTTTCGACCCAGCGACGTCAATCCAATAGCGCTTTTTGCCGACAGGGCGACCGCTGGGAGACACGGTCGATTCGTATTCACCGCCATTCCTGAGAATCACTCTTTCCGACGCCGTATTGTCTTCGTCACAAGTAAGCAGCAATCGGCCGATGCCATGGGCGGCGGGTGTCGACAAGACAAATTTGAGCATGGCCGATGCAACGCCCTGACCGCGGGCACTCGGGCGAACGATGTACCCGATGTGGCCACCGATTCGCGAGAGGAAATCATTCAGCTCAAGTCGAAGACCAATCCTGCCGAGCACTTCATCGC
>CALEZK010000150.1 GCA_937928585.1 uncultured bacterium
CTACTCCCTGATACTTTGCTACACGAAACAAACGCGGGAATCCGCAGGCATCATCGACGACCAAATTGGGCGAATCGAAAAGGGTGACGATGAAGCACTGCGCGCGACCCACGCGATAAAGGCGTTGTGCATCGAGATGAAAAGCGCGTTGCTCCAGGGCAAGCTGCGCACCTTCGGCCAGCTCATGCATGCATCGTGGGAAGAAAAGAAACGGATTGCAACGCGCATCAGCAATTCACACATCGACGCATTGTACGATGAAGCGCGAAAACATGGCGCGATCGGCGGGAAGATCCTTGGCGCGGGCGGAGGTGGATACTTGTTGGTATTTGTTCCGTTCGACAAGAAACATCACATCATGCGGCGCCTGAGCGATATGGGCGGGCAGCCGGTTGACTTCAATTTCGAGCGTGACGGCGCGGTCTGTTGGCGAGTCTCCCACTAGCCTCGACCTCGAAAATCTACTTGCCGTCCGGAACGGCAAACTCGTCTTTGGGATGCAAGTCCGAATTGATGTCGCCAAATGGCGCACGATCCAAATCGGGCGTAATGCTGATCGGCGGATTCATCTGGACATAGTACGCAAGCAGTGCCCTTAGTTCTTCGTTCAATTGACCGTAGTACTGCTTTGTAAATGGCGCGTCGAGACGTGGCCCAATTACTGAAACATCCAAGCCGATATCGCTTTCTGATCCGATCAATACTTCGCCAATCTCCCATACAAAAGGAAAAACCCGGACGAACGCATTTTTGACGCGCTTCGTGCAGTTCCATGTCACGGCAATGCCTCCAGCCTTGAGCCGCGACCGAAGCAATGTGAAGTACTCTTCGGAATAGAGATACGTGGAATAGGAACTTCCAGGGCGCAATGCATCTGCTTCTATGATGTCGTAACGCTTTTCGGTCTTAAGTAAATGAAACCGGCCGTCCATCACAATATGTTCGAACCGCGGGTCTTCAAAAACAGTCTTGATTGGGCCATATCCGGATAGCTGCGCATATTGTCTCAGCATATCGATTTGGGAGCCTACAATCTCGACAGATGTGATAGACTCCGTTTCTTCCCTGCCTCCAATATGAAATGCCGTATCTCCGGAGCCCAGCCCGATCAGGGCGATCTCTTTCGGGTCGGGATGCAAGAGCGCAGGCAAGGCGCCGAGAATGCTGTGAATACCTTCGAAAGGTATCTTGCTCTCGCCACGACCATTGACAAACACAATCGCGGGAGAATCGGGCGCATCGGTCTCGCGCTTAATTAGAGACAGACCGCTTCCATCCTCAACCAGAGTAATCCGATCTACTTTTGTGCCGTGCAAGATCGCCCATATCAATGCGTTTCCCGGCACAAGCATGACCAACAGAGAGAGAAGCAGCGCTACCGAGGATGCTGCGATGAATCGCTTGCTGAATTCTCCACGTATCGAAACCCAAGCAAGCATTGCAAGATATACGCCGGTGAGCAAAAGCAAAAAACGAATTGTGCCGGCTGTTCCCAAAGCGCTGAACAGCACCAGCCCCGTGACTACCGATCCCAGAACGCACCCCGCGATATTTGCGCCATTCAGCCAACCGACGATTCGCCCAACATAGGCTATATCGCGATGCACCGCCCGCTGCATAAACGGATACGACATACCCATTAGAAACGCGGGGACCCCCACGAACATTGCTGGAATCGCGCCGTACATCACGAAAAACATGCGCACGAATTCAGCTTCGGCCGTGTTTTGGAACCCCTCTCCGCGAATGAACCGTGCAACCGCGTCAATCACATAGCCAACCTGGATAGGTTCGTAGCTTCGCACGTAATCAAGCAGAAAGTGCAAGGACGGCAAACGATGAATTTCCATGAACATGACAGGCACGCTCAATGCCGCGTAAACGCCCACGCCACCCTGCAACAGAAGAAAAACCCGGCCGTGTTTCTTGGTAAACCGCAGCAACGGCCCGCCTGCAATTGTGCCAAGGGCAAGTCCGCCGATGTAGAAGGCAAGTAATGATCCAAAGGTAAATGCGGTCGCTTTGAGCATCACCCCCAGAATGCGAAACCAAACCATTTCCAGGGATAACGCGATGAAACCCGACAGGAAATATGCTGCAATCCAAAACGCGGGACGGCTTGACCAGTCTCGCGGTAAAGCTTTGTCCACGATGTGTTGTTCAGGCGTCGATTCAGCGTC
>CALEZK010000151.1 GCA_937928585.1 uncultured bacterium
CAGCGCGAACAGCGGCAAGGTTATGACGCCGGGCAGTAACAGCTCCATCCCATGTTCGCTCAACAGACGCCACGCCAACACGGTGCATATGATACCCAGTAGCGCGAATTTATTGATTAGTTTGCGGTCAAAAATCTTTCTGCGCCAACAGGCATTCGCCAGCCAGGCGAATGCCAGCGCATAGATCATAATCGGAATCGCGAGCAGGAAGTCGCGTTCGAGGATGCCGCTCCCCAGCGTTATCACTACGAGGATTAGCCAGGCACAAATTGGCAGGTAAGGCACCCAAATAAGCAACCAGGTTGTAACCATGAGCAACGCTGCGAGCGTAAGCGAGTCGGGCGCCGCCGAGAGATACTGTTCTACGTCGGAAATCCCAAACGCAAAATTTGAAATACTCAGCATCAGATAGAGGATGAGCAAGGTAAATAACACAGAGAAAAACGATACGCGCATTCTTAAGACGACGACATCCTGAACGGTTATCGGGCGAGTCCATAAGAAGCGTGATACGCCGGTAACTTTGTCGCGATGCTCTCGAGCGAGAAGCAATAATCCCACCAAAACGGCGGCGGTGGGCACGCCAACCATGAGCGTCGAATTGAGCGCGGCTTGGAGAATGTTCGGTGCGTTGGCGAATGGCTTACTCAACAACACCAACTGAATTGTAACGAAAGTCACCAGCAACAGCAGGGAGAAAAGCGGATACAACGCGCCCGTGCGCTTCCATTCGAAACCCCATGCTATCGGCAGGTCCATGAGGAAGCGCAGCATACGCGGACTTTGCCTGCGAGAGAGCCTGCAAAAGGCGACAAACGCGTACACAAGGGTTGCGACGACTGTCATCGCGTGGCGCGGTACTCCGCGACCTGCAAGAAACTCATCGAAGAGCGAAACGGCCGCCAGGACAGGGGGAAGGGTGAGCACGGTGAGAAAAATTGCAGCACCCGGCGAGAGCTTTCCAAGCGTCAGCATGATGACGGATGTATAGGCGTAGCCGAGAACGGCGAGTATGGTGATGTGGGGAACATAAGGACTGAACGAACGATCAATCGCGACGATCGACAAACAAAGCAGTAGCGCCAGGACAAGAACCACGCCGAGCCGAAACGCAATTTGTGAAAGTGCCAAGCGGGATTCGCTGATCGGCAAGGTTGCCATATGGGACGGCAAGCTCACGCGGAGATCGCGAATGGTACTGTGGGTGAATTGCAAAACTGCCGCGACAATCACCAAAGCGAATACCGTGAACCCCGCGGCGTTTGCGGCCCATAGCTTCGCCTCGAAAAGACGCGACGGCGTCGGTTCGTAGTAATTCATTTGTGCATACAACACGCCGGCGGCGAGCAACGCCAAAAGATAGGTCCCGATGATGGGAAAGCGGACTTGTCGCCATTGTTCCCAGATCAGGGCCTGCATGGGTGAACGCATACTTTTCCCTTCAGACTTTGAGGCTGCGGCGGCCTGCGCGCGCGATAAAGATGTCTTCCAGGCTTGGGGTTGATTCTTCGACAATACTGGCGCCGAGTGATTCTGCGGAAGCGCGCACTGCCGCCATTTCACCGTTGCAGACGACGGTCCATTCTTTACCCCGGCCTTCGATTGATAGCGCGCCGGCAATTTTTAGTGGGCCGGTGACGGGTTCGGGGAAGTGGAGTGTCAGTGTGTGGTGTTGCGCCTTGACTTCGTCCATTCCCGCGCAGAGCACGAGTTTGCCTTTATTGAGCATTGCAACGGTGTCGGCAACGCGCTCGACTTCGTCGAGCAGGTGGGATGAGAAC
>CALEZK010000152.1 GCA_937928585.1 uncultured bacterium
GTAAACATCAGGCCAAAATAATGGAGGTACGCGCAAGCCACGGACGAAACGATGCCGATGACGAGCGCCCATCGCGGCGATTTGTCGTGAGAACTCCACGCGTCGAAGAGCCAGGTCCATGCGCAGCACGAAAGCAGGAGGAAGAAGAGCAGCAGAGGGCCGCGCTTCCTGCGAGAAATAAATTGGAAAGATGGACAGTGCCAGAAATACAGCAGTGAGCAGACCTTCCCGATGGGAGAAGAGGCGGGTGCCGAGAATATGAATCAGGGGGACGGAGAGTGTGCCTGCGAGGGCGGAGGGCAGTCGCAACGCCCATTCGGAATCGCCGAATACCAGCATGGCGCACTTGAGCGCGAAGTCATAGCCGGGCGGATACATGTTCCAGGCGCGATCGCCCTGCCATAAGCCCGAAAGGGAATTGTAGGAGGCCGAATGCCAACTGCAGACTTCGTCGAACCAGAGCGATTGCCTGTCCAGCGCATAGAAGCGCACGGCGGCGGCCAGAAGCGTAAGCAGAAGCAGGGTGATGGATGCTGCGCCGCGAAGGTGTGTGCGAAGCGGGGTGAAGTGCCGCAAGGCGCGCGTAAACTCAGCTAGGCGCGGAGATCGGCTCGGCCGTGGCGCCAAGTGTGCCGGTCACCACTCTGTTTCGACCACCATGCTTCGCCTGATAGAGCAGTTCGTCAGCCTGCTTCACGACTGTGTCGACTTGCGAGGAGACACCCGCGGCGATCCAGACGCCGCCGATGCTGGCGGTGACTGGAATTTCACGTCCATCCGCAAGAATCGGCGTGCTTGCTATCGATTGGCGGATACGCTCGCCGACTGCGCCGATCTCCTCGGCAAGGGGGCCTGGCGCGACAATGACAAATTCCTCTCCGCCGTATCTGCCGGTTGCATCGTAGGTGCGGCACTGTTCGCGAAGCCGTCTCGCCACTTCGACGAGTACCTGATCGCCCGCGGCGTGTCCATAGGTGTCGTTGATGGTCTTGAAATGATCGATATCGAGAATGTAGAGCGCGAGGGGACCCGCGCCACGGGCTGAGCGGGAGAGTTCTTCGGATAGCCGGCGCACGATGGCGCTGCGGTTATACACTTGCGTTAGGAAGTCGGTTTGCGACAGGCGCGTCAGTTCCGAGTTGGCTGTTTCGAGTTCCTCGTGGAGGCGGACGATGCGTTCCCCGGCTCCAATGCGCGAACGCAGTTCGGAGGCGTTGTACGGTTTGATGAGGTAGTCGTCCGCACCGGAATCGAGCGCAGTCACGATGTCTTCCGTTTCGCCCTTGGCGGTAAGCAGGATGATGTAGGTGAAGGCGGCGTTTTCGATTGCGCGCACTTTGCGGCAGACTTCGACGCCGTCGAACTCCGGCATCATCCAGTCCAGCACTGCCAGGCGCGGCGCGTCGGGTTTCTGCAACTCATTCCACGCTTCGCCGCCATCTTGCGTAACAACGACGGTATGGCCCCATTTACGCAGGTAGGCCTCCAAAATTTTGCGCGAAACTGCGTCGTCCTCTGCAATTAAAATTCGCAAGTACCGTCCCCCGGCCACGCCATTGAAAATCAATGCGCATTCCCGGGAATTGTACATGGCGGGTCCGGGTGGAACAATTCCCTATTAGGCGATAATCGGCAAAGGCTCGAACGTTTGATTCAGAATCGTTTTCGGATCCGCGCTGAACCAGTCCTTTAGAACGGACGCATATACATTGCGGAAATCCACCGTGAATTTTAGATCGCCATCGTCGAGATCGGTCAGGCTCGGGCGTACGCCATGCACGCCCGCTTTGGCATGATTGCCGATGAGGAACATCGGCGCGGCGGTGCCGTGATCCGTGCCGGAGCTCGCGTTTTGACGCACGCGGCGTCCGAACTCGGAAAAGACCATGGTCATCACGCGGTCGGCATTGCCGTCGGCTTCCAGCGTTTGTTGGAATTTGCTGACGGAATCCGAGAAGCGTTGCAGCAGATTGTCGTGCGTGCCGAGTTGATTGGCATGCGTGTCGAAGCCGCCGAAGCTGACGTAATAAATGCGCGTTTGCAGATCGCCGCGGATGAGCGATGCGACCGTTTGCAGCGGATCTCTTGTATTTGGACGCGCGCCCTGCTGGGCACTGGCCTGACCGGCGCGTTGCGCAGCTTCTTTCACCTCATACGAACTCATGATGGCGTTCGACGTGGTGTGACGCAGGAAGTCGAGGGTGTCATTTTTCTCGGGGCGCTGCGTGTTGATGCGTTCAAAGTTCTGGGCGGTGTCCGTTGCCCGACCCGGCTTCCATCCGAAATTTTTCGGATCGTCGAATGCGACGCCGATGCCGCGTTCGCCATCGAAGGCTTGCGGCCGTTCTTTGCCGAGGGAGACGCCCGCTTGAGGGCGCGCAGTGCCGGAGCAACAATTGTCGAAGTAGCGGCCAATCCAGCCCCGCGCGAGGAACTCGTCGGAATCGCTTGCGGTATGCCAGATTTCCATGGAGCGGAAATGGGAGCGATCCGGGTTTGGATAGCCGACGCCTTGGATCATGGAAACCTTGCCGGCGTCATAGAGTTTCATCAGGCTCGCGAGCTTATCGTTCGCGGCGAGATCATCGCTGATGCGAATGAGGCGTTCTTTTTTAAGGCCGATGGCAGGGCGCGCGCGGTAGTACTCGTCGTCCGACCAGGGGGCAAGCGTGTTCAGGCCATCATTGCCGCCGCCCAACTGCACGACGACGAGGATGCGGCCGTCTTTGAATCCGGCGATGGGGGCAACTTCCGAGGCGGCGCATTCGGCGGTGCGCGTGAGGAATGCGGGGGCGAGGCCGATCGAGCTGAACATGGCCGCGCTCTTCAGAAATCCGCGTCGAGAGATGATTACGTTCATAGTCTGAAACCTCCAGATGCCGGACGCGCCGGATCGATTAGCACAATTGGTATTCCGCCGTACTGAGCAAGAGGTGCATGGCGGCGATAAGGTTTTTGGGATTCACATTCTTGCGGTTCATCGGCGCATCGGGCCCAGCAGCAGGCTGAAGCGCGTTCAACAAGACCTCACGCTGATCCACTGACAGCGGCACGCTAAGGAAATGATCGGCCAGTTTGGTGACGCACTCGTTGGGGGTCCTGAATCCGAGTGACAGGAAAAACTCCTGCGCACTCCACGGTTCCGCGGCGTCTTCCTTCGTTGGCTTCATCGCAGGCGCCATGGCAGGCACCGCGTCTTCGGACATCATCTCCGGGTCCTTGCCTTCGCCTTTCATTGCAGGCTCGGCGCTCGACAGCGCGGCCTGACCCATGTAGTCCTTGCGCGGGTCCTTGCCCGCGTTTGCGGCGAGGAGTCCTTGCGGCAAGTTGTAGCGGATAAGCATTGCGTTTGCGTTGACCCATGCGAGGTTACCGTCCCAGCCTTTTACGTTCGGCGGATAAAAGAGGTCCTGGCCGAGGCTTTGGGTTGCGCGGGCCATCGCGGCATAGGGCGGATTGTCGTACCGCATATCGAAGGCAAGTTGCACGACGAACTGCGCGGGGCTCTTTACCTGGCGGGCTATCGCCTTTTCGCTGTAGAACGCTTGTGCCATGAACATTTGCCGGAGCATGGGACGCAGCTCAAAATTATTCTCGCGCAAGGTCTGCGCGAGTGCCGCGACGATTTCTGGCTCGGGGTCATCGTATGCGAAGAAGCGCCACAGCTTGTCCGCGATAAAGGTCGAAGCCGCGGGCTGATCGAAAACGATGTTGATGATGTCCCATCCATCGAACGCGCCGGTCTTGCCCATAAACGTTTTTGGGCCCGTATCGTGGTATTCAAAGCGATACGTGAATTTTTGGTAGTCGGAGGTCCAGCCG
>CALEZK010000153.1 GCA_937928585.1 uncultured bacterium
GTTGTCGAGAAGCCCCACCTTACCATTGCCGGGCAGACAGCCCCAGGCGATGGAATAACGCTCAAAGATTACAATCTTCACCTGCGCAAGACCTCCCACATTATTGTGCGCTACCTTCGCGTGCGGCTGGGCGACGAGAACAAGTCGGACGACGATGCGCCGGACTGCATTACCGCGGATTATTGCGACAACCTGATTCTCGATCATGTTTCCGCAAGTTGGTCGATCGACGGCATACACGATACGCGCGGGTGCAAGAATTACACGTTGCAGTGGAGCATTTTGCGTGAGGCCTTGCACGAGAGCGTGCATCCGGAAGGCGGCCACGCCATGTGCGCGTCGTTCCGCGCGCCGCTCAGCAACATGACAATCCATCACAACATTTTTGCGACGAGCCGCGACCGCCACCCCACCATCGGCGGATCCGTGCAGGAGCCGCAGTGGATCATCGACTTCCGCAACAACGTCATCTACAACTGGAGTGGCGCCGCGAACGTTTGTGACAACCAGGTCAATCTGGTCAACAACTATTTCCGCCCGGGACCCTTGACGGATCCGAAACGCGGTCCGGTGGCAATGAAGGCAAACCTGCCGGACACGGCGCGCGGCCACATGAGCGGCAATGTTTTTGAAGGCAATGACGGATGGACCAACGATAACTATTCCGCCATGGATTTCGAGACGTGGCTGAAACGCCCGGATACGGGCTACAAATACGCGGGGACGGTGAACGACTGGAAAGTCGAGACGCCCTATGAACTCGGCGAGAATACGCCAGCGACGCAATCCGCCAAAGACGCCTACGAACTTGTTTTGGCCCGCGCAGGGGCGTCGCTTCGTCGCGACGCGGTGGATCTTCGGGTGATAGACGATATTCGCAGCCGGCGCGGGAAGCTGCTGAATTCGCAGCGCGACGTTGGCGGATGGCCGGTGCTCGAATCGCTGCCCGCACCGAAAGACACCGATCGCGACGGCATGCCGGACGCGTGGGAACGCTCTGAACAGCTTGACCCCGCGAATCCGGAGGACCGGAATGTGGTCTCCGGCGGATACACCAACCTTGAGCGTTATTTGTACAGCCTGTGTCCGTAGTCACGGACGATCTCGCGCGGCGAATTGGAAATACGGCATACTGACGGCATGCCGCATTCGACATTTGGGCAGGGCGGCCAACCGGGGATTCTGATCATGCACGTATTCACGCACCCGATCGCACATCGCTTCGTTTTTTCTGCATTGTTCGTGGGCTTGGCGCTGGTTGTCTCCGCGCCCGCGCTTGCGGCCGACACGCCGCCCTTGCGCGCGCTGCTGATTCTGGGTGGATGCTGTCATGACTACGCCACGCAGAAGGACCTCCTTGAAGCCGGTATTGAAGCGCGCGCGAATGTCGAGGTTGACGTTATTTTCTCCGATGACAAGTCCACAAAGCCGCCGCTTTCAATCTATGGAAACGCGAAGTATGCGGACGGGTACGACGTGGTAATCCACGACGAATGCGCCGCGGACATTAAAGATTTGGCTGTGGTGGAAGGCGTGCTGGCGCCGCACCGCGAGGGTATTCCCGCGGTGAATCTGCATTGCGCGATGCACAGCTACCGCACTGCGCCGGACGTGAAAGTGGAAACGAAACCCGGCACGGCGGATTCGCTGTGGTTCGATTATCTTGGCGTGCAATCCGCGGGACACGGCCCGCAGAAACCGGTCGCGATTGTGTATACGGACAAGAATCATCCGATCACGAAGAAGTTGGCCGATTGGACGACGATCAAGGAAGAGCTGTACAACAACATCGCGGTACGGCCGGGCGCAAAGGTCATCGCGCGCGGTTCGCAGGAACCAAACGACAAACCGAACTTCACCGAAGCCGCCGTCGCATGGACCAACGAATACGGCGACAAGAAGACGCGGGTGTTCTCCACCACCATCGGCCACAACAATGAGACTGTCGGCGATGAACGCTATCTCGATCTGGTGACGAACGGTGTGTTGTGGGCCTGCGGCAAACTTCTGGATACCGGAATCGCCGAAGATGGGTATGGGCCGATAGCGCGATAGCGGTTGCAAAGGTGCGTGACCGGATTCTGGTTGCGCTGGCGTAAACCGTCAAGGCAACGGCTAACTTTTTTGCTCGTAACGTTTGTTGGAAGGTAGCGGATTCCTCGCGTTACCCGGAATGGCGGTGTATTAGACCGTGCGTGAGTAGCGCACCGTTGAGGTTGGGGCTTTCAGGTAGGCGTCGAAGGCCATTGCGATGTTGCGGACGAATACCTGGCCGAGCGGGAGCACGTCGAGGGCGGTTTCGGTTCGTAGGATCATGCCTTCTTCTTCGAATGCGGCGAGCGCGGATTGTTCGGTTTCAAAGTATGCGTCGAACGCGGTTCCGAATCGCTTTTCAAATGTTGCGTAGTCAATGTGGAAGTTGCACATGAGTTCGCGGATGACCCATGCGCGAATGCGGTCATCCTCGCTGAGTTCGCAACCGCAGGCGATGGGAAAATCGCCAGCTTCGATGGCGGCGTAGTAGCGGGACAGTTTCTTTTCGTTTTGCGCAAAGCATCCGCCCACTTCGCCGATGGCGGAAGTTCCGACGGCGACCATGTCGGGCGCGTGGGTCACGGTGTAGCCCATGAAGTTGCGGTAGAGCCGTCTTTGTTCCACTGCCAGGCAGAGTTCATCGTGCGGCAGGGCGAAGTGATCCATGCCGATGGCGACATAGCCGCCGTTCACAAGCCCTTCGCGCGCCTCCGCGAACAACGCGTATTTCGCCGTCGCGTCGGGGAGTTGCTCCGGGTCGATATGCTTCTGGTTGCGCAGGCGATCGGGCAAATAGGCATAGCTGTAGAGCGCGAGGCGATCGGGGCGGATGTCGAGGATCTTCTCGATCGTGTCGTGCCAGCGATCCGGCCGCTGTTCGGGCAGTCCGTAGATGAGGTCGATATTGATGCCGGAGAACCCGGCGTTGCGGCACATTTCGAACAGGGCGCGCGTCTGCGCTTCGGTCTGGTTTCGGTGAATCGCGCATTGCACTTCGGGGTCGAGGTCCTGCACCCCCATGCTCACGCGATTGAAACCGAGTTCGCGCAGAACGGTGACCTGCTCCTGGGTTGTTACGCGGGGGTCCATTTCCAGCGCCAACTCGGCGTCCTGCGCGAAGGTGAACTGTTGTGAAACCGCGGAGAAGAGGCGCCTGATTTGCGCAACGTCGAGAAAGGTGGGCGTTCCCCCACCCCAGTGCATCTGCGCGAGCGTGCGGCGGTTCCCGAGGTTTTCGGCGAGCATCGCAAGCTCGCGCTCGAGATAAGCCAGATAGTCGTCGGCGAGGCCTTCCTTACGACCGATGATTACATTGCACCCGCAAAACGCGCAGCGCTCCTGGCAGAACGGGATATGGATATAGAGGGCAAGCGGCGAGTCGGTATTGTGTGCGGCGCGCTGAAGGGCCTGGCGATATTCATTGGACCCGAAGGATTCGCTCCACATCGGCGCCGTGGGGTAGCTGGTGTAGCGCGGGCCGGGGCGATCATGGCGGCGCAACATTTCAGGCGTGACGACCACCGGTTCGCGTTGCGTTTTCATATTCGTTCACCTGCTCCGAGGCCGCGCGCATTCGTTGCCTCGGGGCTATTCTATACCTTACCGGCGAACGGTGTCGAAAAACGGCGCGCCGCGGCAGGGACTATTCCTTGATGTCCTTTACGCATCGGAAACCGGTGATGTAGTTGCTGCTGTCGTTTACGGGCAAATAGAAGCGGTGTGAGCAGCGCATGTGGGCCTGATCGTTAAACGTCGTGCCGCCTTTCAATACCTTGAATTTCTCGCCGTAACGATCACTTGGAATGGAATTGCCCTTGTAAGGCTTGTACCAGTCGCTGGTCCATTCCATGGCGCTGCCCGCCATGTCGTAACAGCCGTAGGGGCTTTTGGGTTTCGCGATTGTTTCGCCGATACCTTTTGTTCGATCGTACTGGATGAAGGTGGGGTCGTAGGTGTTACCCCAGGGATACAGACGTCCGTCGAGGCCGCGCGCGGCCTTCTCCCACTCCTTTTCGGTCGGAAGCCGCTTGCCGATTGCGCGCGCGTAGGCATCGGCCTGTTCCCAAGTAACAATCGCGGGGAAGTTTTCCTTGCCGTCTTCAAAGGTAAACGCGGAATCATACTTCTTGTATGTCGCGTTGCTCACCTCGAAAACGTCGATAAAAAACGCGGCAGTCGTCGCGATATGCTGGGGCGTTTCGTCCGCGTCGCCCAATTCGCTACCCATGATGAACTCGCCCGCGGGCACATACACCATGCCCTCGGGCGGTTCCGGCGCTGGGCTGGTTTCGGACGTTGCCGATAATGGCGCAGCGCACAAGGCCGATAATGGCGCAGCGCACAAGGCTGCAAGCAAGAGATGGCTGATGCGGATCACCGGATAGCTCCCTACCATGACGGGTCGATCATGTTGTGATAACGGCCAAACCAATAATTCATGAGCAACAACGCTGCGTGGTTTTCCTCTTCCGATTCCACTTCGCGAACGGTACCGTCTTCATTGGGAATTCTGAAAACGCTCTTGGTCCGTCTGATGCCTTGCATGTTCTTGATGGCCTCTTTCGTCTCGGGCGTGAGGACGTCTTCACCGGTGAGCGCGGTGTATACCATTGGAAACCAAAGGGCACCAATGTTGTGCAGATTCGGCTTGAGCGACCACGCATACTGGTGCCGATTGAGGGCCATTCGATACTTGTTTGCAAGCGTGGGATCGGTCTCATAGGGGATTAGCTGCCAATAACTTTTGCAGGCCAGCTTATCGTCATGGATGACGTTCCACTCGTCCGGCCAGATCGTTTTGGCCATGATTGCTTCGTCATCGTAGTGATACTTGTCGATGAGCATGCGGTATGCGGCCCGGTATCGGTCTTTGCCGGTGATGCGGTGGGCCGTCTTGAGCGCGGCGAGCATTTCGAGCGAATTTAAGGGTTGGTGCGGGATATCGGGACAGAAATTTCCCCACAGCGTCATCTTGTTGTCGACGTCCACC
>CALEZK010000154.1 GCA_937928585.1 uncultured bacterium
CCGACAAGGCGGGCCGCCTCGAAACCGCCGGCGATGGAATGATCTTCTTCGACGAAATCGGCGACATGGCAATTGACCTTCAAGCGAAGTTACTGCGCGCCATCCAGGAACGCTCCTTCGAGCGGGTCGGCAGTGTCAAAGCCATTCCGTTGCGCGCGCGCATTGTCGCCGCGACACATCGCAATCTCGAATCCATGGTCGCTTCAGGGGCATTTCGCGAGGACCTGTACTATCGCCTCGCCGTTTCTACCGTACGCGTTCCGCCGCTGCGAGAGCGGCGTGACGATATACCCCTGTTGACCGGGCATATCCTCGCGCGGCTGCGTCGTGAGTTGCATCGTCCCGTAACATCGGTCGACGAGGCGGCCATGCGCCGTCTCCAGGCGTACGAATGGCCCGGAAACGTGCGGGAACTTGAAAACGTCCTTACCAGGGCAGCCTTGCTTACGCGCGGGGAAAGCATTTCCGCGGAGCAGATTGACGCTTCCCTTGGCGCCTCTCCCGGAAACCGGCACCCCGCCCCTGAATCCCTGAAGACGCTGCGCGACGCGGAGCGCGATCATGTCGAGATGGCGCTCTATGCCACCGGTTGGAACATCACCCAGACCGCCGCGATGTTGGACATCTCACCCACCACCTTGCGCAAAAAGATTCACGACTATGCCATTCAGGCCCCGAAAGGCACAGCGTAACGGCACGTAATCGCTTCGAATCAGCGAACACCGGGCGCGTGGATTCGCAATGCTGCGCAAAAAATCAGCAGCCCCGGAACCTTGCGACGCCGGGGCTGCTGTTAAGCGACTACTCGATTAGAAGCAGAGCTTCGTTTCGATGAAGATGTAGTCAGCGTCGTCGTCGCTGGTACCGCCGTTGAACAGCAGACCATTGCCGGCCGAGAACTGACCATCCTGGAGGCCATCACCCACAAAGAGGTGCGCCCAACCAACCTGGAAGCTCAGGTCTTCGCTGTAGTGATACGTCACGTACAACGCAGCTTCCCAACCAAGTTCGGCATCGTTCTCTTCGGTCCAGAACGAAAGGGCAGGAGCCAGCGGTACTTTGAAGCCGCCGACGGAGAAGTTGACGGGTTCGTCAAACTCTTCGAGCGTCTTGAAGTACGAGATCGCCAACAGGGCTTCGATGCTTTCCGTCGGCTGGACACTCACGCCGCCACGAAGAACGTAGGCGTTCGAGAGGTCGGTGTTCTCGATGAACTCGGAGTATTCCCAGTTCGAGAACAGACGGTTGAAGCTAACCGACGCTTCCGCGCGGTCGAACGGATTTACCCATTCAAGGAAGCTGATGTCGCGATCGTCTTCGCCATCAAAGTAGGCACCGCCCAAGTAAACGCGCGGCGACCATGCGATGTCGAACGTGTAACCGACTTCGAGGTTTGCACCCCATGCGTCGTATTCGGAACCATCATCACCATACAGGAACGGCTTGAACAGGAAACCAGCCGAGTGAGAATCACCAAACTGGAACGCTGCTTCGGCTTCGAAGTCAAATGCACCGATAGTGCCGGCTCCGCGGAGGCCAACAGTGTGGAGGTTGGTCACATCATAGTCGTCAAGGCTAAAGATGTCCTCCAACCATTCGATCGGCGCAACGAAATTCGTGTCGTTCAAGCTGCGGGCATCACGAAGCCAGAACCAATAGGCATCGATCGTGATTTCTTCGAGGCCCTTGTAGCTACCGTAGATACCGGAGAACGTCACGTCTTCGTCTTCTTCAACCGCGCCGCCTTCGGCAAGCGTCGTCACGAACGCATCAACGCTGAACACGTCGGTGCCATAGGTGAGGCGCAAACCGTCAAACGACAGGCCCTGGAAGAACGACGCGGTGTCGTTCACGCCAACCAACCACTCGCTGCCAAAGCTAAGCTCCTGGCGACCGATACGGGCGCGCAGGGGGAAGCCCCACATCTCGTTGGCTTCGATGTATGCCTGGTAGATTTCGACGTCGTCCGTCGAAACTGCGGCACCATCTACACCCGTGATGTAGTTGGAGCGGAAGTCCGTGCCCCAAATGTCGTAGCTGTCGATCTCGATGAACGCCGAAACTTCGTTCGTGAAGTCCGCTTTGACGTTCAAGCGCGTGCGCTGCTCGACAAAATCAAGGCTCGTGCTGTCATCTTCGTCCCACGAAAAACCGGACGTGATGCCAAGGCCGTTGAAGGCGCCGGTACCAATCGGGCGGTTCGGAAGGAAGAAGTTCGGCCAGATGACCTGCGTGTTCGCAAGCGCACCCGGCACGTTGCCATTCGGCACTACGTTCGAGTAGTAGTTCGCACGGATCTGGATCGAACCGCCAACCTGTACGTTCTGCAATTCTGCGAACGCCGGAGTAGCAGTCGCGACCAATGCCGCGCACATAATGATCATCGCAGCTTTACGCATTGATAATCTCTCCTTATCTATTCTTTTGCCAGCAACCGGCTGGAAAACCACAACGTGCTCCACCGATTGCTAAACATCCACTTCTAAATCTATACATCACATCTCTGCGCGACCTCGGAGACCATTCTAGGTCCTGCTTTCATCCCTCCTTTCAGCTCCGTTGTGAGATCGCAGTTGATGGGTTTGTCGTGGCTGTGCCACTGGCTCGTTCTGGTTCCCCCTGAACAAGATACCCCTAAAAATACTCCGAGAGCTTAGCAGAAACTATGGACGGAGTCAACCCCTGCACATCCCGCTCGTGGTATCCCCCGATACGCCCCCCACCACCAATTGTGGCGCCTGCTGGGGCCTTTCTCGTAAGCACCTTTATATAAGGTACTCAACACCACTTTACGTCTTTGCATTTTATGTATTTTAGTCAATTAATTATTATTAACCCGAATACCCCGCAAAATTCTTTCAAAAATTCGCTAAAGTTTCTCCTAAAGTTGCCGATAAGAATCTCGGACACGCCGAAGTGGGCCGGAAACGACTCACGAGGCGGTCAGGGACGACACCGATTTTAAGGGAAATCGGTTCGACCTTCGAAAAGCGCGCAAGTGTCGCCGCTCTATTAGGGATGGAGCGGCGGGGGCAAGCGAAAGGGACGCAAGCCTCTCTTTGTAAAGGGAATGCGCGAGCACGGACGCTCGCGCGGCCAGCCACTCACGGAGGAAAGTTACTATGGGTCTCAGGATCAACACGAATGTCGCTGCGCTGAACGCAGCACGCACCCTCGGTCGTTCGACCGGTGCGCTCAATGTCAGCCTGGAGCGCTTGTCCAGCGGGCTCCGCATCAACCGCGCGAAAGACGACGCCGCAGGCCTTGCCATCGCGGAAGGTTTCCGCTCCGTCGTGCGCGGCGCGCAGGTAGCGCAGCGCAACGCGCAGGACGGCGTCAGCCTCGTGCAAACCGCGGAAGGCGCGTTGGGCGAAACGACAAACATCCTTCAGCGTATCCGCGAATTGGCCGTGCAGGCCGCGAACGGCACGCAAAGCGCCGAAAACCGCCGCGCGCTCGACGAAGAAGTCGTACAGTTGCTCGCGCAGATCGATGACATCGCGCAGGACACCGAGTTCAACGGAATTCGGGTGCTCAGCGCGGCGCAGTCGGTAACGCTTCAAGCCGGCGCGCAACAGGGTCAGACCCTCGTTATCGCCGTGCAGGGCGCGTCCACGCGTGACCTCGGCGTAAGCGCGGTCCGCATTTCCAGCGTTGCGCAAGCCGTTGCCGCGATCTCGACCATCGACACGGCCATCCGCAGCGTGTCGTCGTTGCGCAGCACCATGGGCGCATTCCAGAACCGCCTCGAGTTCACGATCAACACCTTGGCAATCCAGGAAGAGAATTCGGCAGCGTCTGAGAGCGCGATTCGCGACGCGGACATCGCCCGCGAAACGATCGCCTTCACGCGCAACCAGATTCTGGTTTCCGCAGGCACCTCGGTCCTCGCCCAGGCCAACATCGTTCC
>CALEZK010000155.1 GCA_937928585.1 uncultured bacterium
GTATGTATTCGATCTTCGCGAAGAAGATACCTACTGGTGCACGGCAGACATCGGCTGGGTGACGGGTCACAGCTACATCATCTATGGAATACTTGCAAATGGCGCGACGAGCGTGATGTACGAGGGCGCGCCGAACCATCCCACACCGGATCGATTTTGGCAGATCGTCGAACGGTACCAGGTGAACGTGTTCTATACGGCGCCTACGGCGATCCGCGCGTTTTCGCGATGGGGTGAAGGGTGGCCTGCGAAGAACGATCTCAGCAGTCTTCGATTGCTGGGTTCCGTTGGCGAACCGATCAATCCAGAAGCGTGGATGTGGTATCACAAACACATTGGCCGCGAGAATTGTCCCATTGTTGATACATGGTGGCAGACCGAAACCGGCAGCATCATGATCACCACGCTGCCCGGGGCGATGTCCGCGAAGCCGGGTTCGGCCGGCTTGCCTTTCTTCGGCGTTAAGCCGGCGATTGTTGATGAAGAGGGAAATGAAGTGGATCATTCGCACAGCGGCTTGCTTGTTGTGCAGAAGCCCTGGCCCTCAATGTTGCGCACGCTGTACAACGACGACGAGCGGTTTCAGGAAGTGTATTGGTCGAAATACGCGAAGCAGGGCTGGTATTTCACGGGTGATGGCGCGTTCAAAGACGAGGCCGGCTATCACATGATCATTGGCCGCATCGATGACGTGATCAATGTGTCCGGGCATCGTTTAGGAACGATGGAAGTCGAGTCCGCGCTGGTGTCGCATCCGATGGTTGCCGAGGCGGCGGTTGTCGGTTTCCCGCACGATCTCAAGGGGCAGGGAATTTGCGCGTTTGTGTCGGTTCCGGTCGGCATGAATCCTACCGAGAAAGACAAGGACACGCTGCGTAATCACGTTGCTAAAGAAATTGGTGCAATTGCGAAGCCGGACATCATCCGGTTTACCGACGCGCTGCCCAAGACGCGATCGGGGAAGATCATGAGGCGGTTGCTGCGCGATATCGCGGCGGGCAAAGATACCACCGGAGATACAACGACGCTGGAAGATTTTGGCGTTCTGGCGAAGTTGCGCGAGGACCAGGAGGCTTAGCCGCTGCCCTTACAACTGGGTGCAGCAGTTTGGGCTCAATTGCCGCGGCAATTTCCGTGTCTGCGGACGCGGTCAATCAAGTAACTTGGTCGCCACAGGATTGCGTTGGTACGGTTTTCCGCATTTCTGTCACCAAGCTGTAAACCCAAAACCGTGGCGTGCTCCGACTCGCGTGCGCACCGCATCAACGAAGTGAACTTTCCGATCGCTTATTCGTTGACGCCTTATGCTGGTCAAGCCTTGGGGAACCGATGCCGCCCTGCCAGTTCCAGCGCGGCTAGGGCACTTTAGTGGCACGAGTCAGCCTGCGTAAGCAAACGATAGCACGATGGGCCTGTGGTCACTTTCTATCCTTGGACCGCCCCGCGCCTCGCAAGCGTAGATATCCTTACTTGTCAGGCAAAGATCAATCGGCAGACCGAACGACCACGGCAACGTGGCGGGCCATGTCGGAATGTAACCGAACTTCGGCGCCGCTTTTTCCAAATCGCCGCGTTGACGCAGCGCCTGTAATCGCGGCGACCATGGCGTTGCGTTGAAGTCGCCCAGTATAACCACCGCGACGTCGGCCTTCTGTTTCTCCAAACTCCAACAGGAGGTGGCTTCAAACTCCAAGGATTGAAACGCGAACTGCTCCGCACCGTACGGGCGTGTCGCGTGAAAATTCAGAAACGAAAGCCGGTGACCATGGCAGATGAAGCTGGCTTCGATGAGTGGCCGCGGCGAATTGGCGGGGAGATGTATGATGCTGGCGGTCATTTCGCTAATTGGCGCGCTGCGCCTGATGAGCAATGCCGAACCGTGGGAGTTCGTGAGGGGGTGAACAATGACGGGGTCGTATTCAGGCAACCTGTCTGCGAGGGAATCTGCGAATTCAGGCGTAACCTCCTGTAGCGAGATCAGGTCAATACTCAGGGAACGAAGATAGGCAAAAGTATGTTCGTGGCCATCACTTTCCCGGTCGACATTGACATGGGCAACTGTAAAAAGCTTCTCGGCCAATCTCGGCGGTTTCGCCTGCGGCTGAATCTCGGGTAGTAGCATGGCAAGGTTAAGCAACATCGGCGCCAGGACGAGAGCGCCCCATTTTCGATATTGCCGGAGCAAGAACGGAGTCAGCGCAAGTAGAGCTAACAGGTAATGCGGCCGGGGCTGTGTCAAGAGATCACTCACCCACCAAGCCGGAAAAAGTAAACCGACTGCCGAGGCCACTGTGACGAAACCAGTAGCCACGAGTAGAATTGCGGAATGAATCGGTCGCTTGTGCAAAGTCGGAGTCGGAATTGTAGTTGTGGATCCTGTCATTGCGATGTATTCGATTTTATTTTAATAAACGCGCATGAAACAAGGCCGAACGGCGGGAAACGACTGCTGTATGAGCAAGTTTGGGCCCTACAGAGGGTGCAAACGAAGGCAGCGAAACTTCTGAGCCACCAAAGGTATTCACATGAAACGGGGAATTTTGGGGTTGCATAGGGCGCGACCATATTCAAGTGATTTTCTTATCTTGTGGGTCATTCAAAAGAATTTCGATCGCCCCAACACGAATCTTACTTTAGACGGTATACTTAGAGTGAGTGCCAGGTTCAGGGAGTGTTGTCCGGCACCCCTGTGATATTTGACGGTTTGCATGATCTTTTCCGCGCCTATAATTCCAGGTGCGCTTGACTTTGGCGGCCAGCAGGTGAGGGCAGTGCGATAACCATCTGCGTACCAGGCTAGGGTTATGCCTTGCACGGCTGGCCGCCAGATTTTTCCTTCCATTCGTTTGCCTTCCAACCTGTCGACTATTATCCTCCTGAGTTTCTGGATGCTTAGGAGGGGTTGACCCATGCGACTTATTCGAATGACTGTCATTGTGGCTGCGATGTTTGCCGGGGCCTTCGCGCTGACGGCAAAAGCCGATTCGTCATTCAAGCCCAACGGCCTTGTGATTCTCATGACCGACTACGGTACGGACTCGATTTATGTGGGCATCATCAAGGGCGCAATATATTCGAAGTTTACTGGCGCGAAAGTAGACGACCTCACGAATGCGGTGCCGCCATTCGACATCACCGCGGCGGCCTATCTGCTTGTGGAAGCCGCAGGCGAATATCCCGCTGGCACGGTATTTGTCACGATTGTGGATCCGGGCGTAGGCACTGCACGCAAGCCGATCGTGCTTGAGACGAAGAACGGGTACTGCTTTGTTGGCCCCGACAACGGAATGCTTACGCTCGTTGCGGAGAAATTCGGCGTGAAGCAGGTGCGCGAGTTGACCAACAAGGAACTGTGGCGTTCGGGAACCACCTCGACCGTTTTTCACGGTCGCGACATATTTGGTCCGGTAGGCGCATCGCTGGCGAGTGGCGTGCCTGTGGAAGATGCGGGGCCTGCGCTGGAGGTATTTACGAAACTGGAGCTGAAGCGCAGCAGCGTTCAGGACGGCGCTGCAAGTGGTACCGTTATGCGAACAGATCCTTACGGAAACGTCATCACCAACGTTACGATTACCGACTTGGAAAAACTCGGCGCGCGGTTGGGCGATACGCTCGAGGTGACGATTGGCAAGTCGACGTGGACCGCGCCATTCAAGCGCACCTACGCGGAAGTGCCGGAGGGCGAGCGGCTGGTAGTGGTGCAGAGCTCCGGGTTTGTCGAGTGCGCGATAAACAAGGGAAGCATGGCCAACGCTATCGGCGAGGGATTCGGCGCGACGGTGACCGTCCGAAAAGCAAAGTAATGGCCGGCCGGGCCGAACGCGCGCTATTGGAAATCTACGAGCGGTTGGAGAACCATTTCGGACCCACGCATTGGTGGCCGGGCGAGACGCCTTTCGAAGTGGCGGCTGGCGCAATTCTGACGCAGAATACCGCGTGGACGAATGTCGAGAAAGCGATAGCGAACCTGAAACGGGCGAATCTGCTTTCGCCGGAATCGATTCTCGCGGCGGACGCCGCCACCCTTCATGACCTTCTGAAGCCATCCGGATACTTCCGCGTGAAGACAATCCGGCTGCAGCATTTCTGCCGCCATTTGTGCGCGCACTACAACGGCAAAATCGCCGCGATGGCGAAGCGGCCACTCGACGCGTTGCGCGCCGAGTTGTTGTCCATTAACGGTATCGGCCCTGAAACCGCGGACGACATTCTTCTGTACGCCTGCGGTAAACCGGTGTTCGTTGTGGATGCCTACACGCGGCGAATCCTGAGCCGGCACGGTTTGGTCGAGAAAGACATCGATTACGAAAGCTTGCGGGCATATTTCGAGCGCAACCTGGAGAGCGATGTCCAAGTATTCAAGGAGTACCATGGATTGATTGTGTATACCGGCAAGGATTTTTGCAGGCGCGCGCCGAAGTGCGAGGCGTGTCCACTTGGGCCGATGCTGAAGAAAGGGCAACCATTGCTTTAGTGTGTGTCTCCTCGAATAGGGGGAAGAGGAAGAAAGGCGCACGGGAAGTAATGCAAATAGCGGTAGGGGACGACCGGCCCCCATTGGTCGTGTAGGGGGTTCTGGTTAAGATTAGCGGATTCGTTTTCTCAGTCGCCCCAACAGTTTTTAGAGGATGTTGTTTGACGATTCCGATGGGGTTGTTATTGTGGATCAGATGTCTTCTTCCAGTTCAGAATGGGAGTTGGGCTTGTGTTGCTGCACTTACGATCGGATCATGAAGTATGAGGGTTCTAGTCGGGCGAAATAAGTTGGTGATTGCGGGCTTGTTACTTGCTTTGGCGGGTCGTGCCGAGGCGGTGCAGGAGGGCGACCTGCGAAAGCATACGATTGACGCGGCGTTTACGAGCGGGTATCAGGTGAGTGTGGCGGACATTAACGGCGACGCGATGCCGGACATTGTTGCGCTCTCGACGGTGCCGTCACGGTTGGCGTGGTATCGGAATCCGGATTGGACGCGATTCGAGATAGCTACAGGCACGGACCGGAACATCGATGTTGCGCCGCATGACATTGATGGCGATGGTGACATGGATCTGGCGCTCGCGTATGAGTTCGATTTGCAGCGTTCGGATCGCGGGGGCAATGTGTGTTGGCTTGAATGCCCGGCGGACCCAACGGTGACAAACGAGTGGCGGGTTTATCCCATCGACGCGGTTCCAACTTCGCATCGGGTGCGGTGGGGGGACGTGGATGGCGATGGCAAGGTTGAATTGCTGAATCTGCCGATTATCGGTGTTGGGGCGAAAGCGCCGGCGTATACGGGCGCGCTTGAGTTCCGGAGTTACACCATCCCAAAAGATCCGCGCGCGGCGACGTGGAATCCCGTTGTGCTATCCCGCGACCTTGAGCTTGCGCATGGGTTTTGCGTTGTGTCGCGCGAAGACGTGGCCAAGATCGACATCTATACCGCAAGCGCGCAAGGGGTCCTTCTACATACCTTCGACACGAAACGGAAAGCGAGTGTTTCAAAGCAGTACGGCGTTGGATACGAAGGGAGTATGCCAAAGCGGGGCGCGAGCGAAGTGGCGGTCGGCGTCGCGCGATCACAGGGCGGATCGTTCCTTACGGCGATCGAGCCGTGGCACGGCAACGAGGTTGTGGTGTATACGTCGGAGACTCCAGATACCGTGCCATGGCCGCGCACGGTTATTGATACTTCTCTTGCGGATGGCCATGCGCTTGCATGCGTCGATCTGGATGGTGACGGGAACGACGAGATCGTTGCGGGAGGGCGCGGGGGCGAGCGCAGTCTGAATATTTATCAGTTTGCCACGGAGAGCGCGGAGTGGGAGCGAACCGCCATCGACAAAGGCGGCATGGGTGCCGCCGGCGTATTCATCGCGGACATCAATCGCGACGGCCGGGACGACATTGTTGCGATTGGCACGGCAACAAATAATGTCGTCTGGTACGAAAACGTGATCGCGCGTTGATGCAATAAAGATACGTGATGGTTCTCGATCAGTGTTGATGCTGCGCGTCGGCGTTGCTGCGCAATCCCGATACGGCAGGATTTAGCCGAGCCTCCGCATCGATCAGGAACGAACCCTGCGACACAATGCGCTCGCCAAGCATCAGGCCGTCGAGCACGGGATAGTGCGAACCGGAACGGGCACCGAGGACAACTTCACGCGCGTCGTATAGTCCCGGCGCGGTTTCAACATAGATCATCCGATGCATGCCCGTATCGATTACCGCGCTTTCTGGAACGGACAACACGCGTTCTATACGCCATTCGCTCTTGGGCATGCCGCATCCGCAATCGGTGCAGATTCCGCCAGTATCGCTCAGGCTGTCGAGGTGCATGGGGCAGGTAAAGCCTTCCGCCCAGCGGTCGTACGATCCGGAAGTCGCGGAGATGACGCCTTTCAATTCCGTTTCTTCTTTCGTGCGCTTCTCGAGATCCATGTTGCACACCGGACATATGGCGGCTTTCTCCGAGACAACCTCTGGGTCCATCGGGCACATGAAATATTCAGCGCCGGGTGCCAGGGCAGCCAGAAAAGTTGCCGCATCGTCGTTTGTTGTCGTAGGTGTTGTGATCTGTTTCGGATCGGCTGGCTCGGGAAGGGAACTTTCTCCCTTGTGCCGTTCGACTAACTTCATGTTGCATATCGGGCAGTCTTCCACCTTATTCGATACGGCCTGCGGATCCATGGGGCAGGTGAAGTACGTTTCGCCATTCTTCAGTCCCGCGAGATACTGCGAGGCGTGCTCGGGTGTTGTCGTGGGCAGCTTCACCTTCGCGGCGCTTGCCATTTCCGCGGCATCCGTAATTTTCATTTCGGCCAGAGAGCCATATCGACCGAGCGGAGAACGCATGACAGCGTTTACGTACATGCCCGGACGAAGTTTGCCGTCGTGATTCACGATTGCGACACGGGTCTTCAGCGACCGGCTGGCGGCGTCCATCTCAGGAAAGAGAAAATCCACGGTTCCATAGAAGATTTCGCCCGGCCACGCGATGCTTGTCACTTCGACGGGCATTCCGGGGTGAACCGCGCTGATTTCCGATTCGATAACCTGGACCTGGACCCAAAGCGTCGATAGGTCTGCGATGCTGTAGAGGGAACTGCCTTCCTCAACGGTCTGGCCTACGACGGTGTTTTTCTTCATGATTGTTCCAGATACAGGCGAGTAGAGGGTGATCGAACTGGTTTCTGCGCCGGAGTTCGCGATTGCGTCGAGTTGCTCGTTGGTAAAGCCTGCGAGGCTCAATCGTTTACGGGCGGCCTCTACGAGGTTTCTTGCACGCTCCTGTTCGAGGTTGTCGGCGTCCGCGGACAATCGTTGCTGCTCCAATGCGCGCAGGAATTCTTGCGCGCCCTGCAAGAACTTCGGGCTATAAATACGTGCGAGTGGTTCACCCTTTTTGATGGAGAGCCCGGTCGCGTTCACCATTAGCTCTTCCACTCGGCCGGGGAATCGTGCAATGACTTCCGCCACCCGTGTTTCTGCGGCCTCGACCGTTCCGAATGAGCGTACGCTCCTCGACAACATGCGATACAGCACGGGCTCCACTTGCACGCCGGCCTGCATAACCCGTTCGGGCGAGACCTGCACGCGCGCGAACACGCCCTCAGGAAGAGTGGAGGGCGCGCCACGTTTGCGCTGGGTGAGGTCCATGCCGCAGACGGGACACTTACCCATTGTGTCGCGAACGACGAATGGATGCATCCCGCAATAGTATTCAAACTCGCTTTGCGCAACACTTTCGCCGCCATCAACGGATGCAATCCTGCTTCGCTGCCA
>CALEZK010000156.1 GCA_937928585.1 uncultured bacterium
GCACAGGACCCCACACCGCCCCCACACAGAGCGCTGAAAGCGCGGCGATCATCGCTTGAACAAAACATATCCACGCGGCGGTTCCCCGGCTGCCTGATGTGATAGCCAAACCCACCCAAAACGACTCGGGCAACACGGATCATGTGGGGAACTAGCCAAACGCGTAAAAACTTGCCGCCAATTGATTGTCTCTTTCTGAATTGCGCTAACCGCGCACCGGCCACTTGAAGGTAGAATGTTCCTCGAAATCATTCCAAAAAATTCTATAACCATTACCATCGTGATGTGCGATGCGAAAAACGGTTTCTTGGTCTCCATCCCCATCTACGTCATGCGAGACAAGATATTCCATTCCTCCCCCAATGAAGCTCTTCCGACCATCCTTCATGCAAGCAAACCAATAGATACTGGCATCCGGCTCTCCAACCCGGTCCACAATAGATTTGTCTGTGAAACGAAGACCGTACAGCACGCCATGTGTGACTTGTACGAAGTCGGCGCATTGCAAGTCTGTCCTGTCTAGTTTATCTATTTTTGACAGTTCAAGCTTCCAGTCAATGTCTTGGATGTGCATACGCATCAATTCAACTATTTCGCCAGGAATCGCGTCTGCGCTCGTGTCTTTTTTCCATACTGCGTCAATTCTCGTTGAAAGATTGGTTTCGCCGGAAATAAACATCGTGATCCCATCGCTTCCTGCACCGGATTGCTGAGATATTGATTCTTGATGCCGTAAGCTCTCTGCTAGCTGAGGTTCGATAAAACTCAGGCGTTGAATCCCAGCGTCGGTCCAACTTGAATACGCTTCGACAGCCTCACTTATGACCTGCGCATTCCTTAGTCCGCCGATGACAGCAGTCCAGTTGCGCGTTTCACGAAAAAACTTGTTTAAATGAGAGGGATGTCGAACCTCTTTAGACCATGTGCACGGGTATGCATTCCATTTCGCCCCCTCTTTGTAAAAAGCTACTCGTACCTGCCCATGGAATACGGATTTGGCAGTCGACTCACCCGATTGCTCGATTGAAGTGCTTTCTAAGAAGCCGATTTCGCACTGAGGTGATTGGAGCGGTTCAACTTCAAACGAACCCAAAATATACACACAAAAGATTAGTATCAATCCCCGTAATTGCGCACCATTAGAGTTAATAAGCATCGCGTCTCAGAAATCTCGCTACTCGATAAATGAATCAATAGGGGCCGGCCACCTAGTTTACCTTTTTGCTTGCCCAGGCATCGCGTTCTCCGGCGCGGCCAGCGAGTGTCATCGTGCAAATTCATGCCACATCGGTCGCATTCCCCGTCTGCAACCACTGCGCCCTGTCTCCCACGACTCCGGGCGGCGGGAAGCCCTTGGATAGTACACCGCCAGCAGCATACTCGCAATGGGCCGCGGCAATGGACCACAGGTAGTCTGCGGCGCAACGCTCGATCTCCGCCGTCAAACCCACACGCGCATCTCGTACCACTAAACCACATCACACGCCGCATTCAGCGCCAACGGCGCGACACGGCTCCTAGCCTGTGCCGTGAGGCACAGGACCCCACACCACCCCCACACGGAGCGCTGAAAGCGCGGCACAACACCACTTCCCGAAATCCACAAAAGCGCAAGTTCCCGAGTTCAACTTGAAGCATCGCCTCGTCATTGAACAGATTCGACCACGGCTGCTTCTTCGTCAGCATGTTGTCCCCGTCGTCGTACCCGTAGCGCAACCCGTCCGACGCGGGACTCGTCATCGCGGTGCTGATCCAGTCCGTCAGCTTCGTCTCCCGCTCCACCGACCGTCCAATACCCTTGCGCTTCGCCATGAACATCATCTCCGTTTTGGAACCCAAAATGGATTATTGTCCAATGACAACAGAAAAATCGGAAGGTGTCCTAGGTGTCCTTCACCGGACGCTTACCCAATTTGGCGCACAACGCGCCTACAGCGTGGTACCGTTACTTGACGTCGGAGTGGGAGTCCGGGTTATTGGAGACTTCCTGCCGACCAGAGGCTTCCATGATGTAGCGCTTTAGAGGCCCAAAAAAAATATTGGTTCCTCCATCCCAAATGTACATAACATCGCCATCGGCAAAAACGAGTTGGATGCTTGGATGATTCTCCCGCACGCTAACTAAATCTCTCCATTTTTTCGAGCGCGAGAAACCCGATAGATTTGTCTCGATTATTTCGTCAGTCGTAACCGTGTACGATAGTCCTAACCAATGCGATTGCGAAAACATCGTTAAGTAGTATGCAAGTATAAGTGTCCAAAGGGAGCCTGAAACAAAGCACATAAACATTCCAACAGTCGACGGTTGACGAACAAGTGACACAATGAGCGTTAAAGCCCACAACAAAGCAGGGGGTGTCAAGATAACGGCAATTGTCAACATGCGCTTCATTCGACTTGGAGCAACCTTAATCAAAACCATGCTAACACGCTCCAGTGGCGATACCTGTGAAAATAGGGGACAGCCACCTATTTTGTACTCCTGATTGCTTGTGCATCGCGAATTCTCGGACGGCCAATGCGTGTAGTCGTGCGGATGTATGCCACATCAGTTTCATTCTCCGTCTGTAACCACTCCGCCCAGTCCTCCGCCACCCCAAGCGGCGGAAACTTGTTCGATAGTACACCGTCCGTGACATTCCCGCAATGGTGTTGCCCCGTATCGACGGACACATCTTCGCCCCGGAGGGGCGTCGGACTGTAGCCACGGGTGAAGCGAAGTCCGCTGGCAGGCGAACGCAGCGCAACCCGTGAAAACCGGTTTTTCCTCTTGTGCCCCGGAGGGGCAAAGGTGCCGCCGGTTCGCGTCGTAATCGTTCGCCCCCGTCCAATACCTCACCTTCGTCATCAAGCCCGTGGTGGAGTTGTACGCGTACTCCGTCGGGTCAAACGTCCCCGAGGCACCCGCCCCCACCTTCGTCAACTGACCGTAGGCGTTAACATACGTTCCCGAAAACGCGATAAATTCATAAGCGCGCAACCTCGAACTCACACCCTTTTATCGCGTGAAAATCCAAAATACGCCGCAAGCGTTGCGAGATAACAATGATCGGACGTGGTACAGAAATGCCAATTCGCCAACCCACAAGTTGCGACGTACAACTAAAATCGCTTCCGTCCCAGGAATCAAACAGCACATTTAATTCGGAAAGGCGATTGAGACCAACAGAGTGCTCTGCTTTTCCCGCTTGTATACATCTAAAATCCCCTTTCTCATCTAAATCGAAAGGTCGCTTTCCGAAGGTTGTGTGATCTTCGATCTTCAGCCGCTTAGACCGTACCCTTAAATGATACCACGCAGGCGGACTTCGCCAATTAATTGACTTTTTGTTGAGCAATTTCCGGTACTGTTCTACAGCTTTCCGTGTCAACTCCCGCATTTCGCTGCTATTTCCCCACACACCAATCTGCCAATCATTCAGCCCCAAGGAATTGGCGTGTGCTAACAATTCTCGGCCAGCGGGAACCCTACTAAAGTCAATAGTGTCGTGTTCTACTTTTGCTATGTGCATTACACTATGAGCTTCAAATCCGGTTACTTTCTCCCGAATCAAGATTTCAGTCAACCGCTGGGAAATTATCCATTCGCCAGCAAGCGTCGAGGCGAAGTCAGCTCGACTTGGAGCATTTCGTAGATCCAAAACAAGTTCGGATGCTAATTTACTACCGCCTCCACAACAAGGACACGCTTCGGCATCGTCGTATTTTGCGCCGCATTCTCGACCGGTTGGCACCATTGCCCTATTGATTTCCAGCGTAAACAGTCTCGCGTTTTCGATTTCTTCAGGAGTATATTGGCGTATAATTCTCCAGCCATAAAAAAGGGGCTCTGGATAAAGCGCCCGTGCAGCTTTTTCAACATGGCTATACGATTTGCTATCTTTCTTGACTACTATTTTTCGAATTTTGAAGTCCGTTTCGGAGTCGCCAAGAGTTACGCCCTGAACTCCTGACAAATACCGGACTGCCAGCTTCTCGGGAATTCGAAATTCATAGCGTTCTAACATATAAGACTCGACAATTTGTGGTCGTTAACATGGGCCTTTATGACCTCGTTGGAATAAATACGGGACAGCCACCTATTTTGCACTCTTGCTTGCTTGTGCATTGCGAATTCTCGGGCGGCCGGTGCGTGTAGTCGTTCGGATGCGTGCCACATTGGTTTCATTCTCCGTCTGCAACCACTGCGCTCTAATATCAATGCGCCGAAAATCGAGGATGCCCATTGATAGTACACCGTCAGCTGCAATCCCGCAATGGTCCACAACGGTGGCTCGCAGGCAGGAACTGTGCCGTGCCTTCATCGCTCCAGCTCCACCCCGTAATCGTCATCATAACCTCCACCAATCGGTCGACCGCTTCAGCCCCAGCCCGTAATCGTCATCCTAATCTTAATCGTAATCGATCTTTCCCCCGTCCGAAGCCGAAGGCGAGGAGCCTCCCCGTTCCCCATCGTGCTCGTGCGCGTGCTCGTAATCGTAATCGTAATCGTAATCGCTCCC
>CALEZK010000157.1 GCA_937928585.1 uncultured bacterium
TTGCAGCGCTTTGTGCGAGAGAGCCAAGCCATGCGAAAAGTGCGTCGCCAGCATTGGATCTCGGCTCGCTTGTTGCCTCAATCGCTTGCTTAATCGATCCACCTGGGTCAAGCGGCACGACCTGATAGCGCGTACTACGCAATACTCCGGAGAGCGCGAAGTAGTCGGCAGCCGAAATTGCATCGAACTTGTGATCGTGGCAGCGCGCGCAAGAAATCGTCATCGCAAGAAACGTTTTGCCGAAAACGTCAATCTGATTGTCTATGCGTTCGGAATGATCTTGCCGAACATCGACGGGCGCATGTTGCGCCTGCATCATCCACCAGAATCCGGTTGCAATGATCGATTCGTTCAGGCCCGTATCCGGATTGATTCGCGGCGCAATCAGGTCTCCCGCAATATGCTCTTGCACCAGCCGATCGTAGGGTACATCTGCATTGAATGCCCGAATGACATAGTCCCGGTAGCGCCAGGCCTGCGCGACAGGGAAGTCCTGTTCGAATCCGTAGGTTTCCGCATAGCGCGTAAGGTCCAGCCAGTGCCGCGCCCACGTTTCGCCAAACTGCGGGGATGCGAGCAGTGCGTCGACAACTGTTTCGTATGCGGCGTCGGACGGATCGCGCAAAAATGTCCGCACCGCGTCCGGCGAGGGGGGGAGTCCGGTAAGCGTAAAATAGGTGCGTCGCAGCAGCGCAGCCGGATCTGCTGCAGCCGCCGGCCTCAATGTTTCGGCTTCAAGTCGCGCCAGAATGAAGCGATCGATGTCGTTGCGCGACCAAGCCGGATCCTGCACGGCAGGCACTGGCGAGTTCTGTATGGGTTGCCAGGCCCAATGCGATGCAGCGCGCTCCGCAAGGTTGAATTCGGCTTCCGAATGTTGCGTGCCTGGCACGGGTTCATCGGGCCAAAACGCGCCCTGTGCAATCCACGTTTCGAGAACCGCGATTGCATCATCCGGAAGTTTGGCGCGCGGCGGCATCTGAAAATCGACGTCGCCATAGCGGACCGCGGTGATCATCCGGCTCTGCGCGATATCTCCGGGCACCAGCGCAGGGCCTGTTTCCCCACCCGCCAACATGAACGAAAGGTGGTCCAGGCGTAACCCGGATTTCTGCGCTTCCGCTCCATGGCAAGAATAACAGTGCGTCGCGAGGATCGGCCGAACCGCCCGCTCGAAGAACTCGGATTGCTCGGCTGATGCAAAGGCAAGCGGTGCGAATACTGTCGCGGCGACTATCGCCAACATGCGCCAGGTTCTATTGCGACCCGACTCGTACAACGGGATCATGCACTACCTCCACGGCTTCTGAGGGTACGCAATCACGCTGTCCGGCGCAACGTTTGACACTGACCGAGAATGAAATGCCGCATCTGGTATAGAATGCAGCGAGAGTGCCGCAGGTGTTGGCTGCTGCAATCGCTAGGGCAAAGCATTCACAACGGTGGTTCGGCAGATGGGCACCTTTTTCGGTATCAGCACGCAGGCTTATGCGCGTTTCGCGCGCGCCGCGGCACCCCTTCTTCTGGTGCTTTCCTTTTTCTTCATCTCGGGTGCTTGCGGCTTGGTATATCAGGTCGTGTGGACGCGCAAACTCGTGCTCTTGTTCGGGACCACCGCGTTCGCAATTAGCACGGTGCTCTCCGTCTTTTTTCTTGGCTTGGGGATTGGAAGCCTGTGGGGCGGAAGACTTGCGGACCGCCTTAAACAGCCGCTGCTTGCCTATGCGATCCTTGAAATCGCCATCGGCATCTGGGCGGCCATCTTCATTCTTGGCATTGACTCGGGTGAATCGGCCATAGCGTATGTATTGCGCGTGTTCGGCACCTCGCGGGTTGCGGGCATACTCGTTCGCGCTGCGCTCGCGATGCTCTTTATCCTGCTGCCGGTGATACTCATGGGCGCGACTTTGCCGCTATTGAGCAAGTTTTTGGCCAAGTCCGACGCAACTCGTGGCTTTCGCATATCGATTCTATACGTCATGAACACCATCGGTGCGGTAACCGGTTGTCTATTCGCGGGCGTATATGGAATAGAAATGCTCGGCTACAAGATGACGACGTTCGTCGCCGCTGCCGGCAATATCGGCGTCGGTATCCTCGCGTTGCTCGCCATGCGCTGGCTCCCGCCCCAGGAAACCGCATCGGAAATCCAGCACAACTCAGAACAGCTGGTTGCATCGCGGATGTCCCTTGTCACGGTCGTTTTCGCAATCTCCGGTTTCTGTACGCTGGCGTTGGAGGTGCTTTGGACACGCTTGCTGACGCTCGTCTTCATGGGAACAACATACGCCTATACGGTCATGCTCACCGCCATCTTGGCGGGAATAGCGTTGGGCAGTCTGATCGCGGGGGTCCTGGCCGACCGAACAAAATCTCCAGCGCTCTGGTTCGGCTTAGTGGAATGCGCGGCAGGCATTGCCTGCTTCGCATCGTTGATTCTCATCGCGCAGTTGCCGGAGACGATGGCTGCGCTTCAGCACCGCTTCTCGTTCAGTTTTCAGGGGCGAATGATCGTGCAGTTCCTGTCCGCGTTCACTGTCCTCATATTTCCCACGATTCTGTTCGGCATGACGTTTCCATTCGCCGTGCGCGCGGCAACCCAGTCTCACGCGCGCTTGGGCGCGGACGTAGGACTGCTTTACGGCGTCAATACCTTTGGCGGTGTCGTGGGCGCCATCGTTGGCGGTTACCTCTTGCTGCCCGTTGTGGGCGCGCACAATGGCGTGCTGGCGCTCGGAGCGATTCTGTTGATTGCTGGCGGATTACTTATGGTGCGCGGCACGACGAGTACCTCGGCGCGCGCTTTCGCCGTTGTAGGGGTATCCTTGGCCATCGCGCATGTCGTGCCGAAGTTGCCCGACGACGCAAGCCATGCCCTGAATCAAAAGTATATTTCGAAAGATGAACAAATCATCGCGTATCGCGAGGGCGTTGAAGGCACTGTTGTGGTGTCCGAACCCGCGAACAACCCCGGGACCAGCAACCGCACTCTGTGGATCAATGGTGTCCAGGCAACCCAATCCGTCCAAAAAGGCGTGTGGATGAATCGTTTTCAGGGTGTCTTGCCGTTCGTCTTTGATCGCGACCCCAGAAATGCACTTCTGATTTGCTTCGGGTCGGGGATAACGGCCGGCACGCTTGCATCATCAAATCTGGAAGTCACCGGAGTCGAACTTTCGCACGACGTTCTCGCATTCGCCAACTTATTTGAAACGGACAACTGGAACGCCCTCGCGAACCCGCGATTGAAGATGCTCGTTGATGACGGAAGAAATTTTTTGCTCACGAAAAGCGGCCAATACGACATCATTACGTTTGAGCCAATGCCCATTGCGGTATCCGGCGTTGCCACCTTCTATTCACGGGAATTCTACGAACTCTGCAAGTCCAGACTCGCGCCACGCGGCATCGTTGTGCAATGGATGCCGCTGCACGGCACCGATATTCACGTGATTCGCACCCTCTTGCGCACGTTTCACGATATTTTTCCCGAGTGTTCAGTGTGGTTCGTGAATTCGGATCTGTTTGTTGTCGGCAGTAGCGAGCCTCTTCAGGTCAGTTATGCGAACGCCGAGCGACGCATGTCGGAGCCAAGGATCGCCGCCGGTTTGCGAGAAGCGGGGATCAACGACGTTACCGAACTTCTGTCTCGCCATTTCATGACGACTCGCGGTGTGGTTGCCGCGTCGCAAGACGGGAGTGTAATGCGGGATGACCGGCCCTGGATCGAGTTTGCTGTGCCGCGCATTCTTCACACGAATGTGGTCGGCGCGTCTATTGAGGCGCTACTCCCGCATTTCGAGCCATTGCCAACCAGTGGAGCTTTCGATGGGGTGCCCGAAGATACCGCGGTCCACGTGAAGGCAGGCTTGGAGAAGCGGTATCGCGCTCGTTTGCACACCTTCGCGGGCATTCAAAAGGCATACGCGATTGGCCCCTTGGGAAACCCGGAGAAG
>CALEZK010000158.1 GCA_937928585.1 uncultured bacterium
CCATAATTGTCAAGGCGTGTGGGGCGGCCACGTGGGGCCGCGCCGTTTTTTTATGGAAGCAGATGCTTCCGAATGGGGACAGCGTATGAAAAACCTTCTTATCGCAATCGCGGTAGCAATAATCGCAATGCCTTTCGTTCTCGCGGAGTCGCCGGTTCCCGCGGAGGCTGTGGGAAAACTTTCGCCTGAGGAGGAATCGGACGGGTTCAAGCCGCTTTTCAACGGGAAGGACCTCAGCGGCTGGTGGATTCGCGGCGATAACAAGAATGCGTATCTCGTGAAAGACGGCGTCATTCTCGTGACCGGCGAGAAGAACGGCGATTGGTTGTTCACCGATAACGAGTATGACAACTTCGCCTTGCGGTACGAATATCGCTGCGTAGCGGGTGAGGGAAATTCGGGCGTTGGCATTCGCGCGACGAAAGACGGCAATCCCGCGTTTCAGGGCATGGAGATTCAGGTGCTGCGTCCCGGCTGGGAAACACCGTATCAACGGGCCGGCTCCCTCTATCACACCGTGCCTGCCGGCGTGGAAGCCGATAAAAAATTTGGCGAATGGAACAGCGTCGAAGTCTACGCCAATGGCCCGCACATTCGCACAACAATGAACGGTACGGTCCTGTATGATATTCAGATGACGGATTTCACGAAGGAAAAAATAGAGAAAGACGCCATTAAAGACGATTTTCGCAAACCGCTTGATGATCGGCCCGCGAAAGGCCTGATCGGACTTCAGAACCACGAAGATAAAGTCGAGTTCAGAAACATTCGCATCAAACTTTTGGACGGCGGCAAGAAGAAAGATTAGGAGAGCCCATGATCGGACTGCACACACGGCGAACCTTTATTCGCGGCGTAGCGGCCACAGCGGGATTCGCGGCACTAAACACCCTTGAGGCCGATGCGCTCCTTGCCTCGGGTCCGTGGCGGGAAGCCCGTCGGCTTGTCCGCGCGGGCGCAGTTGGCGAATTGCGTCATGCCGGCGCAATCGTGAGAACCGGCGCGGGTAATGTCGCGCAGATGCTGACGGATCTGGCGTTTGCGCTGGACGGCAAGGTAGCGGGTGTTGTGACGCAGCAAGAAATCGCAGAGACCGAGACCTCCACGCTCACGTGCGCATTGTCCAACGGTGCGCGCATCTCGATTGCTACTACGTCGCGGCCAGGCGCGGAAGGGTGCAGTATTCGCGGATCGCAGGGCGCGCTTCACCTGCGCAACGGCTCATGGATCGTTACGTCGTACCGATGACCAATTTGAACGCTTCTCGCGACAAACTATCCCGGCGGCTGGCTATGGGGGCGTTGTATGCTGCCGATTGATATTCTGCCGCAGCCCGACGAAATAACCTGCGGACCAACCTGCCTGCATGCGTTGTACGGGTTCTACAAAGACAAGATTCCGCTGGAGCGGGTCATACATGAAGTGCCCGCATTGGACGAAGGCGGTACACTCGGCGCATACCTTGGATCGCATGCGCTGAAGCGGGGATACTCCGCGACAATCTATACATACAATCTGCGCGTCTTCGACCCGACCTGGTTTGCATCCAGTGATATTGATATCGCGGAGAAGATCGAAGCTCGCATGGACTACAAGCGCACGGCCACGAAGCTGCAGCGCGCCTGTCAGGCTTACATTGAGTTCCTGCAACTTGGGGGCGAAGTGCGCTTTGAGGATTTGACCGGAGATCTAATCGAATCGTTTCTCGCGAAGTCGCTTCCGATTATCACTGGCCTGAGTTCTACCTTTCTTTACCGATGCGCCCGGGAAACGCCGGACTCGGAGTATGACGACGTTCGGGGCGATTCGCAGGGGCATTTCGTGGTGCTTTGCGGATTCGATCGGAAGAAAAACGATGTGATCATCGCGGACCCGCTGCAACCCAATCCTTTCAGCGAGGATAGAATCTATGCAGTCGATATTGAACGCGCCATTTGTTCCATTCTTCTCGGTGTGCTGACTTACGACGCCAATCTGCTAATCATAGAACCAAGAAAGAAACGCGGACGCTGACACTATGTCGGTCTTAATCGTCGTCAATCGGCCTCAACATTGGCCGCTGGATGTAAAAGTAGGGGAGGTGGTCGCCGCGCGTGACTACCTGACAAACCCAAAGTATTATCGCCTGCGCGGCGCGCGCGTCTTTAATCTGTGCCGCTCGTATCGCTACCAGAGCACGGGATACTACGTGTCCTTGTTGGCGACGGCGCGGGGCCACAAGCCTTTGCCCAGTAT
>CALEZK010000159.1 GCA_937928585.1 uncultured bacterium
CATATGGGCGATGAGCCTTCGCTCGGGAGATGCGAATACCTACCCAGTTTTTCAACTTAATTTAGAAACTGGCGAGCAGTCGGAAATCGTGCCAAGAGTTGATTCTCAAATTGCGGCTGCAATTGAAGATATGTCTTACTCTTCTTCTGCTAAATTGCTACTACTTGACATCGATACAGGGTCGTTGAGCGATTATGGTGATAGCTCGCCGAAGCACATAATCTACAGCGAGAAAACGAAGTCATTTTCAACGGAGACTTTCGAGAGTGAAAATGCGTTGTTTGGCAATATAATGAAGGCTGGCTTTGCAGCAGATGGTAAAGATCTTATCGGTATCCCCGCAACTTATGAAAGTTCGGACGCATATCTAGTATACAAATCAATTGGTCGCGGAATGAAATGGCGTAAATTGCCTTTGCGCAGGCATCAGCCGAAGTATCCTTTGGATATTGCGGTTGGGCTAGATGGAAAAACAGTGGCTTTGGCGGAAGATCTTCACGGTATCTGGATTGGGGCTATTCAATCCAATGAGATACAGATGTCAAAGCTATGCTTCGAAAGTATATCAAGTTGTAGATATTTGAATTGGATTAGCGACTCCGAGATTATTTTTGTCGGCACAGAAGACTTGCAAAAAGGGCCTTTCATGGTTTGGCGGGGAAATATTAAGACCAACCATGTCGAAGCGCTAGCGACCGACATCACTCAAGCAAGTTGCATGATCGTGTCACCCGATAGGACCCAAGCCGCGTTGTTGCTCAAAGACTCATTCATCGTACGAGATATGTGCGTTTTGTCTTTCGAAAATCGAACACAAGTCCATGTACGAAAAGTACCCGGAGTTTGGCAAATGCTTCCGCTAGTCTGGCTTCCCGCGACTTTTGCTGTTAATTAAGCCTGTGCTCTCTTGTAATGATCAAAAGTAGACCCGGGCTACGCGCCATTTGTAGATTCTCGTTGCTTTCGCTGCCTTTTCAGCCTTGAGCCACGTCGTGCGAATCGTCGTGTCAGGGGTTGCCTATCACATCACGCAGCGCGGAAATCGCCGCTCGAATGCGCGAGTTTCACGAGTGGAAGTTGTGCCGCGCCTTCAGCGTTCCCGTTTTGGGAGGTGTCGGGACCTGTGCCTCACGGCACAGGCTGGGAACTGTGATCCATCCCGGTGGCCATTGCGAAGGTGCCGCTGACGGTGTACTATCCAAGAACTTCCCGCCGCCCGGCGTGATGGAAGGCCGGGCGCAGTGGTTGCAAACGGAGAACGAATCAAATGTGGTATGCGCGAACACGGCCAGCAGTGGCCGTCCCTGCGGCGGCACACAGTTCCCCGATCAAGTGGAAAACATTCTTGGGCTTTTCCTGCACGCCAGAAAGCGCGGACGTTAATACAAACCGACAGACGCGGAGGGCCGTGCAAGTGTTTTCAGTTTTTACTCTGTCTCGTTTATTCTCGCCGCGAAATATTGTGCCGAAACCTTGATGTTGTTGTGTTAATCATAATTCGCAATACCCATTCGTGGTGTCGGTAATATGGAAAGTTCTGCTGCAATACAGAAGGCATGTAGCGATTTAAGGCATGCGATTCAAGCCAATGATGAAACTCGCGTAGTCGAAGCTTGTTCTGTGCTTATGTTCGCTGATGCGGAGCTGGACGACTATAATGTGCTTGATCGGGATTGCGTGTTCGAGTGTGTTGTGGATGCCTTGTCAAGCACAAATATAGTCGGCATGCGTGCAGTTGTGCATCTGCTGTTTGTAATTCAGTACTTGCTTTTGGAGATTGAGTTTACAGAGAATCAAAAAAGATGCATGCTCGAAGTCTTGGCGTCTTGTTGCACACGTTTTAAGCACGAAGAGGCTTGGCTGCTCGCAATGGAGCTTATTGTTAAGACTTCCAGTGATCAGGATGGGTTGCAAGTGTTGTTTAGATGGAGTCGCACGCTATCTAATGAAGGGATCTGTCTGATCCCGAATGCATTGTATCTTTTTGTGACTTTGTGTCTGGATGAAATGCAGCGAAGGTTGGCGTTAAGTTTACTGAAAGAGATGGATGGAGGCACTAATCCAAAAGAATTGCGCGCCGAAGCGGCACACTATTATGCAAAGGCCGAGTAATTCCTTGCTAACGGTTGATGGTTTCGGAAGGACGAGTCGATTGGTCTTGTGCGGCTTGATCCTTGCCATAACGTCGAGTTGCCAAACGACGACGAACTTATCGTCTATTGGTGACCCGGTTGATAGATATTCAGGATGGGGGTTTTCAATTCTATTACCACCAAACTGTGAAGTGCTTGCCTCCGAAATGGTTGACTATAACATTTACTTTGTAATTGATAAAACGACCGAGGTTAAGCTGTTGGTCATATTTGCAACGCTTCATCCGAATTTCCCAAAGGGTATTCCGGCGACGGCTGAAATGACTTCCGGCAGAGTTCAGGGTAGGAAAGCGAAATTCGCTCGTTGGAGGGAGTCGGGATTGGCATGCGCAGAAGTGTTGATCAAGCTTCATTCTGAGAGAGATTTCGACCCGCAGAACGTGATGCCGACGTTTCTTCATTGCGTTTATAGTGCGCTTGAGCCTAATGACGTATTGCGTGCTGAGTCCATCATCAAAAGCATTGCGCCCCTTTGATTTTGCAGGAGTTTGTTTTTTGTTAATGCGTACGACGCGGCAGGGTGGCTTGCGCTTATTGTGGATCTGATGACGTAGCAATTGAAGTATTTTTGTAATGGGCGTGGGGAGTTGATGCAGGTTGGGGCTGGGGCATCGACTTTTACCCCGACGGTTTTAGGGGTACAGCGCGAAGTTGTGCCGCGCCTTCAGCGCTACCGTTTGGGGGAGGTGTGGGAACCTGTGCCTCACGGCACAGGCTGGGAACCGTGTCGCGCCTTTGGCGCTTGATGCGGTGTTTCCTGGTTGGCGTTGTTGGTGGAGTTGTTCTTTCGGGTGTTTGGGTGTGGGGTGAGGAGCGATGCGGAGCGCCCTCCTTCGCCGAATCGGCTTCCTCGTGCGCGAAGCTTCGGGCGACGAGTTGGAGGACCGCGTTTGAAGAGCGCGTTCGCATGCGGGAACTTGTGAGCGAGAAGATTTACAGGCGAGCAGAGGGGAGGGCCGAAAGGGCGAAGCTTAGTACGCAAGCATCAACGCGCCAGTGATGTTGGGTTTGGATTGAGATTGCGCTGCCCTTTCAGGGCGTGGATGTGGGTGGGTGTTTTTCCAGGGGCGTTGCCCCTGGCTATGGTGGCTGCGCGCCTTTGGCGCCAGGTGTTCGGAGAAAGCAGGCCTAAGGTTTACCGGAGCGTGCTGATCAGCGGTATGACGAGAAAGCGTTGGCCGGTTTTGCATTGCTGCATGCTGGCCCGTGGCACACCAGAGCGTATTGGCCGGTGATGGAACGTTCGAGAGATCCCAATGCTTTAGCGCGGGGCTTTTCGCAAATTGTTTCTCAAGCGCGATTTGCGCTGTCTTTCCAGGTCTTCCCTGTTGGCTTCTGCCCGCGTGCCGCGGCGTAGATCGGAGAAGGCGCCGCCCGCAACAAGCATCGCGCCGGAGATCAAATGCAGGATGTGATCGCGGTAGCCAAATTCGATATGCCCGGGGATTGCCATCCAGAGTGCCGAATCAACTGCTGGCTCCACACCGGTTAGCGTGGTTGCTTGGGATGTGCCGAATACGAAGCCCAGAAAACCTACAAGTACGAATGCGCCGCCAAGCGTGAAGCAAAAAGTGCGGGCCCCACGTCCTGTCGCGATGAGCCCAAAGAACAGTGCGGCGATTGCCGCGCACAGGTGGATCAAGGTATGCGCGGGACTCAGACTGTCTCTTATACACATCTCCGAGCCCACGAGACAGGCAGAAATCTCGTA
>CALEZK010000160.1 GCA_937928585.1 uncultured bacterium
ATACTCTTCCGCGTGTTTGCTGTCTTCGTTGTACGCGAGACCGTGATAGGGATTGATCACATCGCCAGGCTTTACACCGGTGCGCGCCGCTGCGAAACTGCCGATGACCGCTTCGCGACGCGACGAATCGAAGAAGCGTCCACCATTTTCGACTTCAAACTTTTTTCCTGTGCGGTATTCGAACTGCTCGAACAGGTCCGACGTCGTGCCGACGACACGAAACCCCATGTAGTTGTCACCGGTGGCATACGGAATTGCGAGCGCGATGCGCCGGTCGGATTTGAGCGCCTGATACATTCCCCAGGGGATGTTGCCGGGCGACGTTTCGAGGTGGAAGACGGTGTTCAGCACGAGCTGCAGCTGACTGCCGCGCGCGCCAAGCACCGCGTCAAACCCGAGTTCGCCGCCGGTGAACGCTTCGTTGGTCTGACGCTGAATGCTGAACACGGACATGACGAGTCCACTCGCCAGGGCGACGGCAAAAAGCGTCACGCAAGTCGAGAGTGCATGTTGCCGGAGGCTGCGACGGACGATTAAGAATATGCCGCTGATCATGGTTCGACCACCGGCGGCGCAATGGCCTTGTTGATATCGGCCAGGTTCTGAACGTGGTCGAAGCGATTCAGGATATCGCGATCATGCGTGACCAGCAGCAACGCGGCGTTCTGTTCTCGGCAGACTTCGCGGATCAGCTCCAGCGCGGCGCCGGCATGCTGATAATCAAGATTGCCGGTCGGTTCGTCCGCGAGCACAAGCTTCGGATGGTTCGCAAGCGCGCGCGCGACGGCCACGCGCTGTTGCTGCCCCACGCTGAGCTGTCTCGGACGGTAGTTCATCCGATCTTTGAGGCCCACCCGTTCGAGCAACGCCTTCGCATAAACCGGATCCGCCCCGCGGCCGAACATCATGCCGAGCAATACATTTTCGAGCGCGGTATAGCCCTGAAGCAGATTGAAGGTTTGGAAAACGTATCCGATTGACTGCGCGCGAATGCGATCGCGGCCTGCCTCGGAAAGCGACGCCAATTCCTGACCGGAAATGGAAATACTGCCGGAGTCGGGCTGGAGTATGCCCGCGATGAGATTGAGAAAAGTGGTCTTGCCCGATCCGCTGCTGCCTTGAAGGGCGATCTGCTCAGCCTCGTTCATGACGAAGCGGGGCACATCCACGATCCGGGTTCGTTCGCCATCCGGCGAAACAAACCCCTTTTTTAGATCAACTACTTCGAGAACCGCCATCGCCGCGGCCCCCCAGACCCGAAACCCTACTTCTTCTCGCGGTGGAGGGTGTGCTTGCGCAGGGTCGAGTTGTACTTCTTCCGCTCAATACGCCCGGTGACGTTTCGAACGTTCTTCACCGTATGGTACCGCGAGGTTCCCGGCGCTTCCGTGCACTCGAGAATTACCTGCACGACGTTGCCTTTGGACTTCGCCATGATACGTGCTCCTTGCTAGACAGCCTTGCCGGACGCGGTGCGCCGGTTAAATTTACGCAAAATTAGGCCCCGTATGATGCCAATTTACGGGGTCCCCTGTCAAATCCCGTGCGCGACCACCTCCCGCACCCTGATTGAGATGTCGGATTTCAGCAATTTGGGTTGGACCTTATGCGAGAGAACAGTCCTCAACCCTTATGCACCACGTGTTGCATCGCTAATCACGGCTAAAGGTTCGCGGCTCGCCGGAACGCTTGCCCTACCAGTGGCGGCTTCAACGAATGAACACGGATTTTTAGGGGGGGGGTACGAAAACATTTTTGACGATTCAAGGGTATATCCGGGCTGGAATCGTTGTAACTCCTTTATTTTTGGTTGGACGTTTTTGGTTGGACGTTGCTCGCAGACGACCTCGACGAACAGCCAAAGCGATGGCGCCGCCGCTGCGGTCCCAAGTGCCGCGACCGCAAAGCACCGCTTTGCATCGGCCAATTTCGGTGGTCCTCACGCGCAATCCTGCTTTCCCGATAGCACGGTGTGTTGCAGTTCTCACGGGCATCGTAAGGTTGCGCCGTTGCGACGTCGAGGGAAACGGACGGTTGGTTTTTATGAAGTTTTGGCGGGTTGGGAAACCCGCCCTCCGGGGTGTGCTTCGCGCGAGGGCGGTTGTCATTTGCCAGCCGGTTCCGTCATATGCTATTCTCCCGCGTTCGCAAATTCACAGGGGTCCGACCTCATTACACGGACAGGGTGTCTGCCGGGGCTTTATGGCTCACGGGGATAGTGCCGTGGGACCCCAAGGTTAAACCCAAAGGGAGATGAATCATGCCTGCCGTAACCATGAGGCAACTGCTGGAGGCCGGAATCCATTTCGGTCACCAGACCCGCCGCTGGAACCCAAAGATGGCCCGTTACATTTTTGGTCAGCGCAATGGAATCTACATTATCGACTTGCAGAAGACCTTGAAGCAGGTCAACAAGGCGTACGTGCACGTGCGCGACAGCGTGGCCCAGGGCGGCTCGGTGCTGTTCGTGGGCACGAAGAAGCAGGCGCAGGACCCAATCCAGCGCGAGGCGGAACGCTGTGGCATGTACCACATGACGAACCGCTGGTTGGGCGGTACGCTGACGAACTTCGAGACGATTCGCACATCGATCAAGAATCTCACGCGCCTGGAAGAACTCGATTCGACGGGCCAGTTGAACAAGTATTCGAAGAAAGAGGCCGCGCGCCTTCGCCGGGAGATGGTGAAGTTGCGCAAGAACCTCGACGGCATCAAGACGATGGACAATCTTCCGACGGTCATGTTTGTGATCGACGCGAAGAAGGAAGCGATTGCGGTGCGCGAGGCGGAGCGTCTTGGCATTACGTGCATCGGCGTGGTGGATACAAACGCCGATCCGGACGCGGTGCCGATTCCGATTCCGGGTAACGACGACGCCATTCGCGCAATTGGTTTGTTTTGCTCGATCATCGCGGACGCGGCGATCGAGGGTAAGACGCAGTATGAAAAGGTGCGCGCCGAACAGGCGCCGCGCGGTCCGCGTGTGCGCCGCATTCCCGCTGGTGGCGGTGGTGCGACTGAGGCCGCGGCCGATGCTGGTGGCGACGATCAGGCGGAAGCGGCCGGCGAGCCGGTTGAAGTTGGCGCGGGCGCCGGTTCCGAAGGAGAGAAGTAGGTCATGGCCGAGATTTCAGCGAAGATGGTAAAGGACCTGCGCGAATCGACGGGCGCGGGCATGATGGATTGCAAGCAGGCTTTGAACGAAGCCAGCGGCGATTTCGACAAGGCGGTCACCTGGCTCCGTGAGAAGGGCATGGCCTCCGCTGCGAAGCGCGCGGATCGCGACGCGGGCGAGGGCGCGGTGTTTTCCTACATTCACCTCGGCGGCAAGATTGGCGTCATGGTGGAAGTGAATTGCGAGACCGATTTCGTCGCGCGCGGCGAGAAGTTCCAGCAGTTCGGCAAAGACGTGTGCATGCACATCAGCTTCGCCGATCCGAAGTGGCTTCGCCGTGAAGACGTCCCCGCCGATGCAATCGCAGCGGAGAAAGACATCTACGTCAAGCAGGCCGCCGAATCCGGCAAGCCGGCAAACATCTGCGAGAAGATTGCCGAAGGCAAGATGAAATCCTGGTTCGAACAGGTCTGCCTTTTGGAGCAACCGTTCATCAAGGATAAGGATCGTTCCATCGAGTCCATCATGCAGGAACTGAGCGGCTTGCTCGGCGAAAAGATTCAGATTCGCCGGTTCGCGCGTTTCCTCCTGGGTGAGGCACTCTAAACGCGCCAACAGCGCATAAAGGATACGGTGATCGCGTGGCAGGTCCGGTGTATGAGCGCATCCTTCTGAAGTTGAGCGGCGAGGCGCTGGTTGGCGAAGGCAAAGACCCTATAGACTTCGCGACCGTCGGACGTTTTTGTGACGAGATCGTCTCCGTGCGTAAGCTCGGAGTGGATATCGGCCTGGTCGTGGGCGGTGGCAACATCTTCCGCGGCGCAAAAGGCGTGGAGACCGGACTCGACCAGCCCACGGGCGATTACATGGGCATGCTGGCGACGGTTATCAACGCGCTCGCCTTGCAGGCCATGCTCGAGCATAAGGGCGCGGCCACGCGCGTTATCACAGCGATTGAAATGCGCCCCGTCGCCGAACCGTATATTCGGCGGCGGGCCATTCGTCATTTGGAGAAGGGCCGCGTCGTGATCTTCGGCGCGGGCACCGGCAATCCATTCTTCACCACCGACACCGCAGCGGCGCTCCGCGCAAACGAAATCGGCGCGGAGGTCTTGCTCAAGGCGACGAAGGTGGACGGCATCTATGATGTCGATCCCGTGAAGAATCCGAATGCTAAGAAATACGACGAGTTGTCATACACCACGGCACTGGCGAAAAACCTGCGCGTAATGGACGCCACCGCAATCTCGATGTGCCGCGAAAGCGGCCTGCCCATTCTCGTGTTCAATCTGAACGAGCCCGGCAGTATCATGAAAGCGGTCCTCGGCCAACCCATCGGCACGCTGGTCAAAGGAGAGTAATGCCATGGAACCGCATGCACTGGTCAAAGACGCCCGCAACAAAATGCAAAAGAGCGTGGAAGCGCTCGATCATGAGCTGATTCATATTCGCACGGGCCGCGCCTCCACCGGCATGCTCGACAGCTTCGAAGTGGAAGTGTACGGCCAGCGCATGAAGATAAATCAGCTTGGCACAGTTTCCGCGCCGGAAGCGCGCCTGCTGACGATTACGCCCTGGGACAAGTCGCAGATCCCCGCGATCGAAAAGGCCATCAAGACATCCACACTCGAACTGAATCCTTCGAATGACGGCAAAATCATTCGTATACCGATTCCGTCGTTGACCGAGCAGCGCCGCAAGGAACTTGTCAAATACGTCAGCAAACTCGCGGAAGAACAGCGCGTATCCATTCGCAATATTCGCCGTCACGTCGTGGAAGAGATAAAGAAAGAACAGAAAGACGGCAAGATCCCCGAGGACGACGCGCACAAGCTGACAAACGAAGTGCAAAAGAGCACGGACGACTTTATCGCGAAAATCGACGCGAGCGTGAAGAAGAAAGAAGAAGAGATCATGGAAGTCTGACGGCGGCCCAGCGCCGGTCGCCGGCGCGGGGTGCTGCTGAAGGTATATTCGGCACCGCGGATCGGCGCTCTGCGCGCAGGTCCGCGGTTTTTCCATTAAGCATGTTTAGCTTCTTCGCGCAAACGGAAGTTGATGCAGCGTAAGCACGGAAGAGAACGGAAAAGCGCAACATAATGAGCGAGGCACTGCCAACAATCGATCGCGCGCGCTTGCCCAGGCATATTGCCGTCATCATGGACGGCAACGGACGCTGGGCAGAGCGCGAGGGCGTGTCGCGCGCGTCCGGCCACGAGGCGGGCGCCAAGAGCGTGCGCGCGATTATCGAGGCCTGCCGCGAACTCGAACGGATCGAAGTCTTGTCGCTCTATGCGTTCTCAACGGAAAACTGGCGCCGTTCGAAGCTCGAAGTGAACGCGCTGTTTCGCCTGTTGAGCAAGTACATCAAAATCGAACTCGAAGAATTGCACAGTCAGAACATCCGCATATCCGTCATGGGGCGCATCGAAGGATTGCCCGCGCGCGCGCAAACCGATCTGCGCCACTGCATCGAGCGCACAAAGAACAATACTGCGATGCTCGTAAACGTCGCGCTGAACTATGGTGGACGCGCGGAAATCGCGGACGCCGCGAAAAAGATTGCGATCGACGCCGTCGCCGGTAAACTGAAGCCGGAAAGCATCGATGAAGAGACCTTCGCAAAATACCTGTATGTTCCGCAGATTCCGGACCCGGAACTCTTGATTCGCACCAGCGGCGAACTTCGCCTCAGCAATTTCATGCTGTGGCAATTGTCGTACGCGGAGATTGTAGTCATGCCCACGCTGTGGCCCGACTTCCGCAAGCAACACCTCAACGCCGCAATTGCGGAATTTCAGGCGCGCCAGCGCCGCTTCGGCGGGCGCTAAATCATGGCGGCCAAACCATCAAGCGGCGTACTGAAGCGCGTGATAACCGGCGTAATCACGCTCACAATCTTTCTTTTAGCCATCTGGATGCCGGGGTTGCGCGTGGTGTTCACCGGTCTGGTCACCATTCTCGTGTTCGTCGGGCTTTACGAACTCTTCGCCATTGCCCGCGCGCGACAAATCTCGCCCGAGACCATTGGCGGCATGATCGCGGGCACTGCAATCGCCCTCAGCGGTCATTTCGAAAACATGACGCTCACAAACTTTCTGCTGTACGGCGGATGCCTCCTCTGCGCGGCGCTGCATGTTGTGCGCGGGCACTATGCCGTCGCGGGTCTCGCCGGCACGATTTTCGGCGTCGTCTACGTAGGTTGGTTCGGCGCGCACATGATCATGCTGCACGGCCACGGCGAACAGGGCCCCGCATTGGTCACTTTGTTGATAGCCACCGTAGCGCTCACTGATACCGGCGCGTTCTTCGTCGGCCGCGCGCTTGGCAAACACAAGCTCGCGCCCAAGGCCAGCCCCGGCAAAACATGGGAAGGCGCAATCGGCGGATTCGCGGCGTCCGTGCTCGGCGCGCTGGCCATATACGGCGTATCCCGCAACTATCCGCAACTGCATTTTCCGGAGTGGCACGTCGCCGCCTATCTGTACGCCGGCGCAGTCCTTTCGGTCGCATCGCAATTCGGCGATCTCGCGGAGTCCGTGTTGAAGCGTGACGCCGGCATGAAAGACTCAGGCAACTTCTTCCCCGGACATGGCGGCGTGTTGGACCGCTGCGACGGTTTCCTGTTCGCCGCGCCGTTTCTGTATTACATCGTGCTGTTCGCCGAATAGGCGCATTGATTCAGAAGGTGATGACGCATGTACGAAGATGAGGCAAACGCGCTGAAGAGCTTTACGGCAAGGCTCGCCGAGCTGCGCAAATGCCTGGATGTGGAAGCGACGCGCGCTGACATCGCCGTGATTGAGAGCGAGCTTACCGCGCCCAATTTCTGGGACGATGTTGAAGGCGCGCAGAAGGTCATGCAGCGCCTCAAATCGCTCAAAGGCATCATTGCCGCGCCCGACGAACTCGAGAGCGAGATAGATGACGCCACCGTGCTCGTCGGCCTTGCGCAATCCGAGAACGACGGCTCCATGGGCGCAGAGTTGACCGGCCTCGTGAACGCCCTTGGCGAAAAACTCGACCGGCTCGAGATCACGAGCCTATTCACCGATCCGCGCGATTCGAAATCCGCCATCATCAACATTCACCCCGGCGCGGGCGGCACGGAATCCTGTGATTGGGCGCAAATGCTCTACCGCATGATTACCCGCTGCTGCGAGCGCCACGAATTCCCTGTAGAAGTCGTCGACTATCAAGAAGGCGACGAAGCGGGCCTCAAGAGCGCCACGATTATCGTCGACGCTCCGTTCGCGTACGGCAACCTCAAGTCCGAGGCGGGCGTGCACCGGCTCGTGCGCATCTCGCCCTTCGACGCCGCCAAACGCCGCCATACGTCGTTCGCGGCCATCGAAGTCATCCCGCAAGTCGACGACGACGTCGACATCGAGGTGAAAGAGGAAGACGTGGTGATGCAGGTGTTTCGTTCCAGCGGCCCCGGCGGACAAAAAGTAAACAAGACCAGTTCCGCCGTGCGCCTCACGCACACGCCCACGGGCATTGTCGTTGCCTGCCAGATCGAGCGCTCGCAACACCGCAACCGCGCCACGGCAATGCAGATGCTCAAGGCCAAGTTGTACGATATCGAAATGCAGAAGAAAGAAGTCGAGCGGCTCGCCACCCGTGAAGGCCAACAAGACGTCGCCTGGGGCAGCCAGATTCGGAGCTATGTTCTGCACCCGTATCAATTGGTCAAGGACCACCGCACCGACACCGAGACCGGCAACGTGGATCGCGTGCTCGATGGCGATCTCGATCTTTTTGTCAGCGCATACTTAAAATGGAACCTGCAGCGAAAGGGGCGCAACTAACGCCATGTCCGAAACGCACCATTCCACCGAAGACGATCTCCGCCAGCATCGCCTGGAGAAGCTGGAGCGCATTCGCGCGCGCGGTGATGAACCGTTCAAGTACACCTTCGCCCGGACGGCCACCGTGCACGATGCGCGCGCGGAGTTCGAGGCGCTCGAAGCCGCGGCGGAAGACGCCGCAACCGTGCAGATTCCCAACTCCGCGCTGGCCGGTCGCGTCGTTTCGTTTCGTGATCACGGCAAGAGCGCGTTCGCGGACATCCGCGACGAGCGCGCCCGCGTCCAGGTCTATTTCAATCTGAAAACCATCGGCGAAGACGCGTTTAAGGCGCTTTCCGATCTCGACCTTGGCGATTTCATCGGCGTCCACGGCACGGTCAAGCGCACGCGCACGGGCGAAATTACAATCTTCGCGGATTCGTATACGGTGCTCACCAAATCACTGCGCGCGCTGCCCGAAAAGTATCACGGCCTTACAGACGTCGAAACGCGCTATCGCCAACGCTATCTCGACATGGTCGCGAATCCGGAAGTGCTCGATGTGTTTCGCAAACGCATCACCTTGATTGACACCATGCGCAACTGGCTCACATCGCGCGGATTTCTCGAAGTCGAAACCCCCATGCTGCAAGCCATCCCCGGCGGCGCCAGCGCGCGCCCCTTCATTACGCACCACAATACGTTCGACTGCGATTTGTACATGCGCATCGCGCCCGAGCTGTATCTGAAGCGCCTGATCGTCGGCGGGTTCGAGCGTGTATTCGAAATCAACCGCAACTTCCGCAACGAAGGCGTCGACACGCGCCACAATCCCGAATTCACCATGATGGAACTTTACGAGGCCTATCAGGATTATCTTGGATTGATGGACACCACCGAAGAACTCTTCTGTGCCGTGATTGATGCCGTAAACGGTGGCCCCCAGTTCAACTATCAGGAAACGCTGATTGACGCGACTCGTCCGTGGAAACGTATTCGCC
>CALEZK010000161.1 GCA_937928585.1 uncultured bacterium
TTTTAGGCGCGATCGGTGTGGAGCGTTGGGGAGCGCAACCCTTGTCGGTACGGATGGCGCGGTTCCCGCATGTCGCCGGCATCGCAATTGTGGTGACCGCATTGGCCGCCATGACGTACTACGGTGAAGACATCGCTGGCAATGACTTGGAAGTATACATTTACGTGCAAATCGGCATTGCCGTTGCCATGGTCGCCGCCGCATGTGCCTTGTTTAAGCTTGGAGAATCGCCGACACGTCGCCGAGTGTTTGTAGTTGGGATCACCCTGCTGTTAGCGGTCGATTTATTGGTTGCCGCGCGTTCCTCGCGCGCTACGGAGCCACGTTCCTGGTTTTTTCCGGATACCGAGTTCACCAGGTATTTTCAATCGTTGCCGCAGCCCGTGCGCGTGTGCATGGGGCAGGGGCCGGGGTTGATGCCTGCGTTGCGGGTTGGCGCGTTCGTTCATTACGGCATCGAGGAAACATGGGGCTATGAAGGGATCTATCCCGGACGCATCATGCGTTTCTATGATGCTGGATTGAAACACGCTTGGAAGAATCTCGAACCGCTTTGCGCCACGGAATACTACGTCGCGCCGTTTCCACCTGAAGTTGGCGATCACGAAGCGGTCTTCACCAGAGTTGCAAAAGTGGATGAGGTGGAGATCTGGCACAATCCACGGGCATGGGACCGCGCAAAACTCGTTGGCAGGGTTGCCGTTTTTGATGATGTAGACGCGTTGTTTGACGCGATGCGACACGATTCGTTTGATCCGGGCGACGCGGTCGCTACCGATTCACCACCATCTGAAGATTTGCCCAATTCTTCGTCCACTGATCTGGGCACCGCAAAAGTGACTCGACGCACCTCGACAAGTGTGCGTATTGAAGTCGATGCGCGGGAGCGATGTGTGTTGTTCCTCGCCGATCAGTATTTTCCGGGTTGGAAAGTGCAGATTGACGGTGCAGAAGGCGAAATCTTTCCTGCTTACCACGCCTTCCGCGGCGTTATCGTTCCAGAAGGTAAACATACCGTTGAGTTTCGATATGAGCCGTGGACCTTTGACGCGGGACGCGCCATTTCGATTGCATCCTGTGTTTGCGGCTTGGCTGTCGGAGTTGTCGCGCTTCGCAGGCATTCGTCACTTAAACCACAATCCGGCCGCCCATGATCATGCGAAAGCATCATTTCGGGGAATATGTCGTTCACGGCATATTTATGCTGGTTCTGCTGGCTATGTTGTTGCCGCGCGTTTTTTTTGCGGGTGAGATACTGCTGCCAGGAACCTACCTTTACGAATCGAACCCGTGGGCTGACGTGGCGTCTTCTGAAATTGAAGGGCCTGCGAACACAACCGCGGCAGAGGTCCTATTTCAGTTTGTCGCATGGACATATGTCCACCAACTCGCTCTGGCAAATGGCGAGTGGCCACTCTGGAACCCATTCGAGTGCACCGGTATGCCGCTGCACGCGAATTACCAAAGCCTGGCCTTTTATCCCTTACGGGTGTTGCATCTGTTCTTCGATCAGCACTTCGCGACGACGATTTGGTTTGTTTTCAAACTGTGGCTCATCGGGATGACGAGTTACGCCTGTGGTCGCGGCATTGGAATGGGTGTTTGGCCGTCGCGCTTCCTCGCGATTGGATGGATGCTGAGCGGCTATTGCATGACGTGGACATATCACCCGGAAACGGATGTCGCTTGCTGGTTGCCTGTTGCATTTCTGGGGGTGGAATGGCTGGTGCAGGGCCGGTATCGACGCGGATTTTTTTCGCTGATGCTGGGCGCGACGATGTTGCTGTTCGCCGGACATCCGGAGACTGCATTGGTTATGGGGTGTGGGCTGGGTGTTTACTTCGTTGGACGCCTCGTTATTGCAAGAGAAGGTCGGCGGTCATTCCGAATTCCAATCGCGCTTGCCGGCGGCGCATGGGCCGTTGCGCTAGCCGTAAATGCAATCAATATTCTCCCATTCGCAGAATACATGTTGAACAGCTACACGCTGAATGCCCGTGCGATTGGCGAGGCGCGCAGCGAATATCTCAGGCCATTCGCCATCGTAGCGTATTGGGTCCCGCGCTTCACCGGCTTTACAGCGGATGCCAACTATTGGGTTGCGCAGAACAGGATGGACAATTCGCACTTCGTCAGTCTTGTCTATCCCGGCATGATAGTCTGGATAGCAATCTTTACCACGCTGGCTCGAGGCGCACGCAGTTTGGTCTTTCGTTCGCGGGTGTGGAGTATTGCGATACCAGCAGGTGTGGGCGTTCTGCTGGGATACAAGATTCCGATACTGGAGCCCATCCACGGTCTGCCCGTAATATCTTCGATGTGGGGAATTCACCACATCGCATTTTCCATGTTCGCGTTTGCAGTCCTCGGCGCGCTGTCGCTGGATCGCTGGTTTTCCAAACCTCGCGGCTTCAAGGACCTGATCCCCATCGCGTGGCCGATTTTGATAGTGGCCATCGTCGTACTCGTCTCTTTGGCGCTGTTTTGGCCGCTGATTACGTCACAAGAAGCTCTCGGTGACAACGAGCAATCGAAGTATTCCGGCCTTCGCGCATATGTGGCGCGGCAAGTTGCAGTGGCGGCGACGTTCGGTTCTCTCGGAGTTGCTGTGTTGCTGTGGTCTGTCAAGTCTCCGCGTTCTCGAGTAGCGATGCCATCGCTGGTATTCCTCTCGGCCATTGATTTGCTGGTTGCCGCGCACCGCATGCATCCAACGGCGCCGCGCGCACTCATGTATCCCGAGACTGCTCTCACGAATTATCTCGCAGCCCTCCCGCAGCCGGTTCGGTGTGCAGTATTTTCCGAGAAACCTCAGGCAACCTTGCTCGTGCCTTACGGTATCAGCATTCTCTGGGGAAATGACGGAATCTATCCCTATCGGTTCATGGAAACTGTTGCGCTTGCCGCAAACCCATCCATCTGGTCGCGGGTAGAGCCGCTATTCGGCACTCAATATGGACTCTATCCGGAGCAATACTTCTCTGGCAATGAAATGCCGAACCATTTGGAGATGCTTGGCACGTTCAATAAGATTGCAGTAACGCGCGACAAGCGGGCCGAATCACATGTGGTGCTGGTCCCGGAACTTCGCGAGGTAGATTCGTTCGACGACGTACTTGCCGCCATGTCCGAACCGGAGTTTGATCCAAGTCGCGTCGCGATTACCGAGTCGAACTCCAATGGCGTAATTTCCATGGGGGACGCTTCGTCAGCAGGTTCGGCAACGATTCGCAGCTATACGACTACTCGCGTCAGTATCGACGCAAACGCGCAAGAGGATTGTGTGCTGGTGCTGAAGGATGCTTATTACCCCGGTTGGAATGCCTACGTCGGTGGGACGCGCGTGGAAGTGTTTCCGGTGAATGGTAATTTTCGTGGCGTCTTGCTTGGCGCCGGGTTGCATGCCGTCGAATTCCGCTATGAACCCATGAGTTTTTTCATTGGCATTATTCTGTCAAGCCTCGCACTATTGCTGATGGGGCTGTTTTCTATCAGGTTTATCGGACTTTCTAGCCGAATCGCGAAGCCAGCGGAAACATTATCTGGAGTCATGTTATGACGTGGAGCGCGGCACTACCGATAATTCGAATCCAGAGGCTTTCGCTGGCGTGGAGTCCTGCGCTATGAGTAAACATGCCCCGACCTTGCGCCGGTTGCTTGCGAATGAACACTTCACGCAGGCAATGATACTTCTCGGCGTCATCATGCTTCTGTTTCCGGGGACGTTTCTCCATGGCGAGGCGAGCATGCCTGCCAGCGTGCTATACGAAAGGATTCCCTTCGAGTCGTACGCCCCCGATGACTTGAAACAAACCGAGAACATCATTACTTCGGAAATTCTCGCCGTCTTCAACAATTACAACGTACTTGCGACTCGCGCGTTTTCAATGGGGGAGTGGCCGCTGTGGAACGATCTACAGATGACCGGCGCGCCGTTGCTTGCCAACTATCAAAGCACTGTCCTGTATCCGCTGCGCCTCGTGTTTCGCGCATTTGAACATTACTTTGCGACTACGCTGTATTACATGATCAAGATTTGGCTTTGCGGTTTCACGGCTTACTTGTTTGCGCGGGGATACGGGTATGGCATCGCCGCCTCGCGACTTGTGTCCGTCGGGTGGATGCTAAGCATGTTTAACATGTGCTGGTGGTACCTGCCAATAACCGACGTGAGCGCATGGGTACCACTCCTTATGCTGGGCGTTGAATGGATTATTGATGGGCGATATAAGCGGGGGATTTTTCTCGGTGCCTTGGGCGGCACACTTCTGCTGCTGGGTGGACACCCTGAGAGTTCGTTCGCGTTCGGCCTTGGTGTTGGCGCGTATTTTGTCGTTCGCCTTGCCCTCGATAGACGGACTGGAAAGCGTCTATGGAAGCCCATTCTGGCGTGCAGCGTGCTATGGACCATCGCTATTGGTGTCTGTATGTCGCAGATCGTGCCGTTCACAGAGTACCTCCTGCATAGCCAAACCTTTTCGGAGCGCGCAATCGGCAATGAGCGGAAGCCCTTCATCAGGAATAATACGGCTGTGGCGCTCTGGGTGCCCAGATTCTACGGTTTCACTGCCGACGACAATATCTGGGACAGACAGACGGTGCTTGAAAACTCGAACTACGTGAGTCTGATCTATCCCGGTATTCCAATCTGGATATGTATGGCCTTGCTGATGACGCGAGGAAAAATTGAGAAACGCGAGCGACACCGGCGCATTGCGCTTATTGTCCCGTCACTCTTCGCTTTTTTGCTTGCGTATGACGCGCCGATACTTGATCCAATTCATTCGCTGCCAATCTTCAATTCAATGTGGCCCATGCATCATGTTTCATTTGCCATGTTTGCAATGCCAATTCTGGCTGGAATGGGGCTGGAACACTGGCTGCGCGTTCGTCGTTCCGTGAGCGATCTCGCATACCCAATAGGCCTGACGCTCCTGGTGGCGTTAACGGTACTAGCGACGTTTGTCGTCCAGATCGATTCGATCCGCGAGCATGCCCTCACTTCGTACGTGGGCTTTCAAATGTCACTCGCGTTGCTGTTCGTGCTTGTTTCGCTGCTCTTGCTGGTCGTATCCACAAAGGTGGTGAAGCACCGGCTTCTTGTTGTCCACGCCGTTTGGGTGGTGCTAGCCACAGATCTGCTATACGCATGTCACGACCTGCGACCAAGTGCGCCCGCTTCCCACATGTATCCCGATACCTCGCTGACAACCTATCTCCAATCTCAGCCACAGCCATTTCGCGTCGCTATCAGTGTCGGCCCTGGAATGGTCGCAAGCATCCGACTCGGCTGTATGGTCCCCTACGGCGTTGAAGAATCCTGGGGGTATGATGGTATTTATCCGGAGCGTGTTACGACATTCTTTGATGAGATCAAGACTTCGCATTGGCGAAAATTGGAGCCTATTCTCGCCATCGATCATTACCTTCCGCCCCCGGGCGATCTTGCATTCGACTCGTACAAATTGGTGCTCATCGGAATTCTCGATGGCACCGGAATCTGGGATAATCCGGATGCCCTGCCTCGTGCGCGCCTTGTTGGGGAGGTGCGCACGGCTGAAGATAGGCGCGCGCTGTTTGCGGCAATGAAACAGCCGGATTTTGATCCCAAGACGATGGCGATCACGGAACTTCCGCCATCTGCGCCGTTACCGAACACTGCCAGCGCCGACCTTGGAACTGCGCGTATGGTCAAGCGCACTACCCTAACTACGTCGGTTTTGGTCGACGCGAAGCAGCCATGCGCACTGATATTCGCCGACCAATGGTACCCAGGTTGGAAGGCGTACGTTGACGATGTCGAGACCGAGCTGTGGCCCGCGTACTACTGCATGCGTGGCGTTCTCGTGCCGGAAGGCAGGCATCGCGTTGATTTTCGATATGAACCTGCGAGTTTCACGATCGGAATGATTCTGTCCGTGACCATGTTGTTTCTCTC
>CALEZK010000162.1 GCA_937928585.1 uncultured bacterium
CCGAGCGCATGTTGGAGTACCTGACTTTTCTCGATCGCGTACAAATGCACGGCGAAGAGTCCGTCGCGCAGTGTGAAGTATTGGGGCCAAGTGCAATCAAGGCCTTTCGGGTGGGACCCGATTTTGATTTGGACGTGCTCGGCACCTACCGTTCGGCAGGGGCGATTTTGCTTGATGCCTACGCACCGAATGCGCGGGGTGGCACAGGGCAGGTATTTGATTGGGACGTAGCGGCGAAAGCCGTAGCACTGGGCAAGCCGCTCATCCTGGCGGGTGGGTTGACACCAGAAAATGTCGCCGAGGCGGTTCAGGCCGTTCATCCATATGCCGTAGATACAGCGGGCGGAGTCGAATCCGCCCCTGGAAAGAAGGACCATGCCAAGCTCAGAAGTTTTGTCCAAAACGCCAAGAAAGCCCTACCCGTTTCCGGATAGCCGTGGGCGCTTTGGTCGTTTCGGCGGGCGATATGTCCCCGAGACGTTAATGCACCCGTTGATGGAACTTGAGGCTGCGTACAACAAGGCCCAGTCTGATCCGGAGTTTATCGGTGAGTTGGCGGCACTCCGCAAGCATTATATCGGCCGTCCTACACCGCTTTACTTTGCAAAACGACTCACCGAGCATTTGGGCGGGGCCAAAATCTATTTCAAGCGCGAAGACCTGGCCCATACCGGTGCGCACAAGATTAACAACGCACTTGGGCAGTCCCTTCTGGCGAAACGAATGGGAAAGCGTCGGGTCATTGCAGAAACCGGCGCGGGCCAACACGGCGTGGCTACGGCGACTGCGTGTGCGCTGTTGGGACTGGAATGCGAAGTCTACATGGGCACTGAAGACATGGAGCGTCAGAAACTCAATGTATGTCGCATGCGGCTTTTGGGCAGCAAGGTGACGCCAGTAGATTCCGGAACGAAGACGCTCAAAGACGCGATCAATGAGGCAATGCGTGACTGGGTCACCAATGTGGCTGACACGCATTACGTGCTTGGCACCGTCGAAGGCCCACATCCCTACCCCGTGATTTGCCGTGACTTTCAGAAAGTCATCGGTGAGGAAGCGCGGTGCCAGATTCTCGAGGCGGAAGGACGACTGCCTGATTTGCTCATTGCATGCGTCGGCGGCGGCAGCAACGCGATCGGATTATTTTTCGAGTTCATACAGGATGAATCTGTTCGCATGATTGGCGTTGAGGCGGGCGGGCACGGCCCTGCAACGGGGATGCACGCCGCTAGATTTGCTGGCGGCGTCGTTGGCATGTTGCATGGCGCGATGAGTTACGTTTTGCAAGACGAGAACGGACAAATCATGGGGACACATAGTGTTTCCGCCGGTCTCGACTATCCGAGTATCGGTCCGGAGCATTCCTATTGGCACGACATAGGCAGGGTCGAGTACGCCTACGCCAACGATGATGAAGCCTTGGCCGCGTTTACGATGGCAAGCCGCATGGAGGGTATCATTCCCGCCCTGGAAAGTGCGCACGCCATTGCATAAGAAGCCAAGATAGTCCCTGCGTTGAGCAAGGAGCAGGTGGTCATTATTAATATGTCCGGGCGAGGAGACAAGGACGTTCAGCAGGCAGCACGCTTTCTTCTCGAAGGGGGGGACAGCTTGTGAACCGAATCGACCAGAAATTCCAGGCACTCGCGGCGAAGGGAGAGACCGCATTCATCCCCTACATCACAGCCGGAGATCCTACGCTCTCGCAGACGGCGCGCATCGTTCTGGAACTGGAGCGTGCTGGCTGCGATGTAATTGAACTCGGTGTTCCTTTCTCCGATCCGATTGCAGATGGCGTCGTGAATCAGGAAGCCGCGCAGCGGGCCCTCTTACACAATGTGACGCTGCACGACGTTGTTGCGCTGGTGCGCGATTTGCGCAAGACGTCGCAGGTTCCGCTAGTGCTTTTTACCTACTATAATCCCGTGCTGGCTTATGGCGTGGAAGCTTTTGCGAAAGACTGCAAGGACGCCGGTGTCGACGGCGTACTCTGTGTCGACCTTCCGCCCGGCGAAGACGAACAGTACAAGCGGTCGCTGGATGCTAACGGCATCGCGACGGTGTTCCTCGCCGCGCCAACCAGTACCGCGGACCGTATTGCGCTTATCGCGAAACAGTCTTCCGGTTTCGTCTACTATGTCTCACGCACAGGGGTTACGGGTGAGCGGACGGATATCGTGTCTACGGTTCAAGGAATGGTGGCAGCGATAAAAGAGCACACAAGCACCCCCGTGGCTGTTGGCTTTGGAATATCAACGCCAGCACAGGCATCGGAAGTGGCTGGCTACGCGGATGGTGTCATTGTTGGTAGTGCAATCGTCCGGCTCGTTGGACAGTACGGTGAAGCGCCGGAGACGCCAGCCAAAGTATATGAATTCGTCAAACCGCTCGTTGACGCGACTAAGTCCGCCCATCGAACGGCAAGTGTTTAGACCGGAACGCAAAGCAAATAACCGGATAGTTGCCACAGCATGCCGCAATATGACCTCCAAATCCTGAACACGCTCTTGGCTGTTGTCTCCTTTGTACTGGGGGCTATGGTTGGAAGTTTCCTGAACGTGTGTGTGTATCGGCTTCCCAAGGGCGAATCGGTTGTTAAGCCCCGATCGCGTTGTCCGCAATGTGAGAGTTCGATTGCGTGGTATGACAACATTCCGATAGTAAGTTGGCTCATGCTTGGGGCCAAGTGCAGAAACTGCAAGACGCCGATTAGCTGGCAGTACCCCCTGGTGGAGGCCATCACCGCAGTCCTCTTTGCAGCGGTGTTTATTCAATATGGCCTCACGCTTGCCACGCCAATTTACATGCTGCTGGCCGCATCGCTTGTTTTGGTGACGTTTGTTGACTTGACAGACTGGACCATACCAAACGAAGTGACCTATCCCGGCATACCGCTTGGCCTGGGTTGTGCGGTTGTTGCGATGTTCTATCCGGAGAGCGGTCTCGTAGTTTTTGGCCCGCCAGACGTGCACATATTCAGCGCGTTCCTTGGTGTCTTGGTCGGAGGTGGAATTCTCTATCTGCTGGACAAGGCAGCACTGGCCGTATTGGGCAAGCGCGGCATGGGTTTTGGAGACGTGAAGTTACTGGCTATGCTTGGCGCATTCTTCGGTTGGCCCGGCGTGCTGATGATTATGGCAATCGCGGCTTTCGGCGGGGCGATCCTTGGATATTCATTGATTCTCATGCAACGTTCGAAAGGCGAAGAAGAGACCGCGCACTACATTCCATTTGGTCCTTATCTCTCATTTGGAGGCGTGGTCGTCATGTTGTTCGGGCAGTGGATGTACAACGCCTGGATGACGAGTATGAATCTTCAATAAGGAACATTTCTGTGCTTCGTTATCTTAGCGCCGGCGAATCCCACGGACGCGGCGTGTTTTGCATTCTTGATGGCATTCCCGCCGGTCTTCACTTGAAGCCGGAGGACATCAACTTCTGGCTTGCGGAACGCCAAAAAGGGTACGGCCGCGGCGGGCGTCAACGCATTGAAAAGGATGAAGTTGACGTGCTGGCTGGCGTGCGCGGCGGTTATACGCTTGGCGGCCCTATCCTGATGTGCGTTTGGAATCGAGACTTCAAAAACTGGACTGATGCAATGGACCCGTGGAAACCGTCGACGGGTCCCCGGGCGGTAAAAGTGGTCCAGCCAAGGCCAGGACACGCCGACCTTGTCGGCGCGATGAAGTATGAGCAGGACGATTGCCGCAATATACTTGAACGTGCGTCCGCTCGCGAGACTGCTGGCCGCGTTGCGGCTGGGGCGCTTTGCCGAAAGCTCCTTGCGGAATTCGGGGTTGACCTCGCATCGCATGTCACCCAGATTGGTCCCGTTGTCGCGAAGACCGAAAAAGTTTTATCCACCGACATACGCAAACTTTCCATGAAGTCCCCTGTTCGATGCTGTGATAAGGAAGCCGCTGCGGAAATGGTTGCGGTGATCAAGAAATGCAAGCAGGCCAAGGATTCGGTCGGAGGAGTGGTGGAAGTCCGTGCCTGGGGATTGACCGCGGGAATCGGCACTTACACCCAGTGGGACCGCAAGCTTGACGCAAAAATCGCCGAGGCGATGATGAGTATCCAGGCGGTAAAGGGAATCGAAATTGGGATTGGTTTCCGCGGCGCGTCACGGATGGGAAGCAAGTTTCACGATGAGATTATTCGCGGCGAAAAGCCCACTACTGCCGGAAAGTATCGGCGACTTTCAAACAATCTAGGCGGCACGGAAGTCAGTATGACTACCGGCGAGGAACTCGTCGTTCGCGTGATGAAGAAACCGATCTCCACGCTGATGAAGCCGCTGCGCACGGTAAACATACAGACGCTGGAGCCCGCACTCGCCGTGCTGGAACGCAGCGATACCTGCGCCGTTCCCGCTCTTGGTATTATCGTGGAATCGGCCTTGGCAATCGTCCTTGCGGAGTTTTACATCGAGAAGTTCGGCGGCGACACCGTGGCTGAAATGAAGCGCAATTTTTCGGCGTATGTCGCTGCCATCAACGAGCGCTAAGATTCCCCTGCGCGGCATTCGACGGTCATTGTGACACCCGATTATGGGGAAATGCCGGGCAACGTTGTCCCCATCGCCCTGCCTACACCATTCATCGTCGGGCCGGTCAATGTATTTCTCATCAAACAGGATCCGGTGACCCTTGTCGACACAGGTGTCGGCAGCGAAGAATCCCATGCTGCGCTTGTGCGAGCCCTGCGACAACAGGGATTGCAGATTTCGGATATTGAGGTAATTCTCGTGACCCATGGTCACGTTGATCACATTGGTCAGTTGTCGCGACTTCTGGACG
>CALEZK010000163.1 GCA_937928585.1 uncultured bacterium
AGCCTGCTCGTACTGTTCGGAGAGATCGCGCCAAAAGTATTCGCAGTGCAAGCCAGCGAAAAGATTGCGCGCATCGCGGTATTTCCGCTCCTCGCTACAGACCGCGCCCTGCTTCCATTGAGGGACGGTTTGCTGGGTATAACCAATTTGCTCTTCAAGGTGACCCGCTTTCACGAGCTGCGCGCCGCGCCATTCATTACGGATGAAGAATTCAAGTCCGCCCTGACGGATGGCGAAGCGCAAGGTGTCATTGAAGAAGATGAAAGACAAATGATCCAGGGGATTCTGGAATTCAGTGACGCGCAGTTGCGCGAGATTCTCGTGCCCCGGCCGGATGTCATCGCCCTGCATGAAGACTCCACCATTGCGGATGCCCTTGCGGTGTATCGTGAGCACCACTACTCGCGGATGCCCGTTTATAAGGAAGGATTGGACACGGTCTTTGGCACGCTTGTCGCCAAAGATCTGCTGCCATACATGGCGCGCGGTGAAACGGAAGGCAGCATCAAGAAACTCGTTCGCCCAGCGCACTATGTACCCGCGACCATGACGGTGCAGCAGTTTGTGCGTGATGCGCAACGCCATCGCACGCATATCGCAATCGTCGTTGATGAATACGGCGGAACAGCCGGAATCGTCACGCTCGAAGACGCCATGGAGCAGGTGGTCGGCGACATCATGGATGAAGGCGAACACGAGGATCCCGGTTATACAAAAATTTCCGATGACGTATTCGAAGTGGATGGCGCGCTGCCCCTTGATGAATTGAGCAAACTGCTTGGCGTAGACCTGCACGACGAGGAACACGAAACCGTCGCGGGTTTTGTCATGCATCATGCGGAAAAAGTTCCAGAACCGGGCGACGAACTCGATTTCCTCGGTGTAAAGTTCTCGATCATCGAATGCGAGGGCAAGCGCTTGTCGCGTATGCGGGTGCAAATCATGCGGCAAAGTGGGGAGGTGGTTGAACCTGCGCCCTCCTCGGAAGATAACGTATGACACTCACAGTCGCATTGCTGGTACTCGCCGTTTGCGTCCTGGTACAGGCCCTGTTCGCAGGTTACGAAACAGGCTTCGTCTCCTTGAACCCCTTGCGCATCCGCCACATCTCGGAAGCGGAAGGAAAGATTCGTGCCAAACGCCTGCTGCACTACGCCGGCAAACCGGATCAGATGTTGGCAGTGCTGCTTATCGGCACCAACATCGCCACAATCGTCGCAACGATCGCGCTCACGCGCGCAATTGGACCAGTTTGGGCGTTTGTCATCGCTGCTCCGGTGTTTCTGATCTTCTCCGAGATAATCCCCAAAAGTATCTTTCGGGCGCATCCAAACAGGCTTTCGCTGGCATTCTTGCCGATTGTCGAGGCCTGCTATGTCCTGCTCTCACCGATTGCCGCGCCGATCGCATGGGTAACAGGTCTGGTGTTTCGTGGCAAGGGCCAGCACATAAGTCCATTGATGAAAACGCGTGAAGACGTGCGCGTTCTTGTGGATGAAAGTGCCGACCACGGAAACATAGAGCCCGAAGAACAACGTATGATTCATAGCGTGATTAATCTGCAGGCGACCCAGGCAAAGGAAATCATGGTGCCGCGAATTGACATGCAGGCGCTGCCCGAAGACGCCACCAACGCCGACCTGCTTCAAATGCTGGCCCAAACCGGCCGCACTCGCATACCGATTTATCGAGAGAGCGTGGACACCGTTATCGGCGTGATCACCACGCACGATGTGCTGCTTGACCCCGCCCCGGATGAAGGTGGGATCGCGCGGTTCATACGTCCAGTATTGCATGTGCCGGACACAATGAAGGTGGATGATCTCTTTCAGGAAATGAAACAGGCAAAGCAGCACATGGCGGTGGTCACGGATGAGTATGGCGGAACCGACGGCCTCGTGACCTTGGAAGATATTCTGGAAGAAATCTTCGGTGATATTCAGGATGAACATGATCGCGAAGAAAGCCAGATCCATCTCGTAGGTCCCGGAGCCTACGTAATCGACGCGCGCACCTACCTCGAAGACGTATCGGAAGCAATTCATCACGAACTGCGCGACCCGGAAGTGGAAACCATCGGCGGCTGGCTCATGCGCGTGGCGGGCCGCATTCCGGTTCAAGGTGAGGTGGTGTCCAGCGGCAAATTGCGCATCACTGTGCTGGACGGCACCGCGAGCAGCATTAATAAAATTCGACTTGAAGTCCTGCCTGACTCGCGGGACATTGACGCTTAAGCAGATTCGGATGTGGTGCGTAACAACCGCAATGCATTGAATATCACCAGCAATGAAGCGCCCATATCCGCGGCGATCGCCATCCAAAGTGTCGCAACACCCGCGAGCGCAAGTGCCATGAAAACAGCCTTCACGCCCAGCGCGAATACTATGTTCTGCTTGATGACGTTCCGTGTTTCACGCGCATGATTCATCAGCCAAGGCACGCGACCCAGATCATCTGACATAAGCGCGATGTCCGCTGTTTCAATCGCGGCGTCGGAACCCACAGCCGCCATCGCAATTCCAAGGTCGGCAGCCGCCATGGCCGGCGCGTCGTTCACGCCGTCCCCAATCATTGCCACCGTCCCGTATGCGCGTTTCAGGTCCTCAATCGCAGTGACCTTGTCTTGCGGGAGCAATTCGCTTTTAAACTCTTCGATTCCGGTCGCCAATGCGATGGCCTTTGCGGTGCCTTCATTGTCGCCGGTAAGCATGGTCAGATGTCGCACGCCCGACTCCCGGATAGCGCGCACACTGGCAGCCGCATTGTCACGAACGGTGTCGCCCAGTCCGATAAACCCGACAATATGCGAGCCCAACCCGATGGCCACAACGGAATGCCCCGAGTCCTCCATGGCAGAGGCTGTCTCGTGAAACGTGCATTCATCTTCCAGGTCGTCGTGCAGCATCCGATGACTGCCAACCCAGACGCTTTGCTTGCCGATAAGCGCGCGCGCTCCGCGCCCGGGCAGCGCCTCAAATGACGACGTGTCGGGTATCTCAATCTGGGCATTCGTGGCCCGCGCGACAATCGCCCGGGCGATCGGATGCTCGCTGTTCATTTCGACGGCCGCCGCTAGCGAAAGCAGTTCGTTCTCGGAGTACCCGTTCACCGGCACTATACGCTGTACCTCAAGCTGGCCGCGCGTAAGTGTGCCGGTCTTGTCCATGGCAATCGCCCTCACCGTTCCGGCAAGCTCCAGAAACGCACCCCCTTTTACAAGCACGCCGGCGCGAGCCGCGGTTGCAAGGCCTGCAACGATGCTGACGGGGGTGGAAATTACCAACGCGCATGGACACGCAATAACCAGCACCACCAAAGCTTCATAGAACCAACGTTGCCATTCACCATCAAAAACGGGCGGAAACACAGCGATCGCAATCGCAACCAATATCATCGAAGGCGTATACACCCGCGCAAAGCGTTCTACCCACTGCTCGCTGGGCGCGCGCCTGGATTGCGCCTCCTCAACCATGTGAATTATTCGCGCCAGCGTCGTATCCGATGCCAGGCGGCTTACCCGAAATTCAAAAGCGCCCTCATTGTTGATGGTGCCCGCATAGACTATGTCCCCAACACCCTTCTCTATCGGTTTGGATTCGCCGGTGATCGGCGCTTGATTCACAGTCGTGCGATCTCTTGAAACTACGCCGTCCAGCGGAATACGTTCTCCGGGCCGAACCAGCACTTCGGCCCCAAGTGGTACGCGGTCAATTAAAGTCTCTTCGATATCACCATCGTGCGGGCATCGATAGCGGGCGGTCTGCGGGGCAAGGTTCACGAGCGCGCGAATCGCGTTGCGAGCGCGCCCTACGCTCCAGGATTCCAGCAGCAGCGCAACGGAAAACAAGAAAGAAACGCTTGCGGCTTCGAACCATTCACCAAGCGCTATCGCGCCCACGACCGCAATCGTCATCAGGAGATTCATGTCCGCGCGAAGTCGGCGCACTGCGCCGAGCGCTTTGGGAAACACGAACCAACCGCCGAACACGGTCGCCGAGGCGTAGAAGACAGTAGTAAGCAGGGGGAGAGGCGCGCCGTCGTGCGTGTTCAAAGCAGTCACCGCACCGTGAGACGCGAGATGTGCAATAAACCCCGCGATAAGGGCCAGGCCGCTTGTCGCGCATAGCGCCAATTTTCCCCGGCGGTTCCACCAGCTCTCCGCGTCGCCGCGCCGTTGAGCGGCGACGGCCTCCTCCCAGGGAACTGCGCGCATTCCGGTGGACGCTACCGCGCGAACGACACCCGCATGATCCAGTCCATCGGGCATTGCGATGGACATCTTTGCATTCAATAGGTCAAAGGAAAGCCGCTCTTCGCCGCCAACCAAAGGCCCAACTACCCTGCGCAAAGCAGCTATCTCTTCGGCGCAGTCCATACCGGAAATTTTGAATGAGTGAGTCATCGGAATTGCCAATCGGTAAAGTCAGTATATCCGATTGGGCGCGGTTGGCGGGATCGCCGACAAGAACCTGGAAGGATTAGCGTGCAGACTCGGTTCCGGCTCAGCCTGTGGATTCCTTCTTCCGAAACACCATAAGGTTGTCGTAATACCAGGATTGAACTTTGCCGGAACGTTTCCACTTTACCTGCCACTCGTTTGAAAGTGGCTCATCCAGCAAATAGTTTCTGTTCACAAACTTTTCAACCCAATACTCATGGGGCTGCTCGTTCACATGGTCAGTGCCGCCCTGATTTGGCTGTGCCGCGGTAAAAATTACCGTGTCAGCGAGGCTGGTTAACAAGTCCACATACTTATCAGCCGTGCTGGCCGGAAGATGTTCCGCAACTTCCATGCTGATTACCGCATCAAAATCGCGCGCTTCTTCCAGTTGATCCCGCTCAATGTCGAACTTCCGGACATTCAACGTCCTCTGACGGCAATAGTCAATGCCGGCCTGCGCATACTCAAGCCCTATGCCGTCACACCCGCCCTCCCGCAATGCCGAAAGGAGTGCACCGGTTCCGCATCCAACGTCAATTACGCGACGCGGTGCAAGATCGTCGAGAATTGTTGCAGCTATCGTAGGCGCGCTTTCCCTGGCGGGCGGATCGATATCGCGCTCAAAATATGACGCATCATAAATCATATCGTGAGACAATAATCGTGAGCGAATCTTCTCCACCATTGCCGGTGTTAAGAACATCAGCAACAACTTCCTGATGCCACGCTTGAAGCGCGCCACCACAGTTTTGCTATCCAACGTATCCAGCTCCCCGCGAGCTGTGACGGTCGACCCGTCCCAACCTGGATTGTTATTCATATTATATTCGTCCGATTTATGTCGTTCGGCGCTTCCCGCTCCAAAACCTTCGGTTCAGGGCAATCATCACGCCAAACGCAACCAGTACGGCGGCAATCCCCGCAGCCCTGTTCAGCGGCAGGCTGGTCGTGCCGTCCGTTGGATCCGTGCGATACAAGAACTCATCCATGTTGCTTAGGCCATCGCCGTCAAAGTCGTCATCCGGCAATACCTCGGCGAACGATTGTATGTAGTCGTTTCCGGAATCTCCGTCCGTTTGTGCAAAGTTGATGATTAGATTCTCAAAATTATCGCCTAACCCATCGCCATCCGTATCAGTCCAGTCATTCGGATTCCATGGAAACACATCGGTCGGAACCGGTACACCATCTCCATCTTCATCGCCGGTACCTTTCCCTGTTAGCGTAATATCCACCGTCGGGAAATCGGGATCTGTTGTTGCAAGCTGGTACGTTGCCGTTTTCTGGCCATTGGTCTGTGGTGTGAACCTGAACTGGAGATTTGACGAACCACCCGGCGCAATCGAAACTGACGGCAGGGAGGTCAGCAGTTGGAATGACGTTACATCACCCGAAACCGGCGTGATTCCAAGCACCTGTCGCGGACCCGACGTTGTCGCTTCGTTTTGTATCGTCATGGCCTGATCCGAAATCGTATAGATTACCGTGTCCGGAAATTGAAGTGTCGCGGGCATTGGCGTGAGCCCCATTTTGGTGCTCCACGTCAAAACAGTCAGCGAACGCGGCGGCAATGTCATGGGATACGAGGCGGAGAAGTTGTTCAAGGTCGTAGTGGAGTAATTCAACAAAAGTGCGTCTTCGTTGGTTTGCGCGATATTTGCCGGCGCGAACTGATACATTTTCGCGATGTGCTGGGGCGTTCGCGCATGGTTCAACCGAATCGCATGAGAAGAAGAAAGGTCAAGGTTGAACAGAACCACCGAGTGATCGAAGTCGTCGTGATACGCGTAGGAGTGCACGACTTCAAACGTAGTCGGCGCGCTGAGGCCGTTCACCGCGCCCACCGTCTGTGTCGGCAAAGTGCCGCTGTGATTCGTATCGACCATATTTCCGAATATGGCCTTGTTTGCCATTTCCAAACCGATCCACGTCGGCCGCTTGCGCTGGCTGCCCTCAATGTCGCGTAGCAGTCCCCACAAACGAACATACTTCCCATTCTCGTAGCCGTAACTAAACTGGGAGGCCGTGAACGCGCACTGCGTATTCACTCCGAGGTCTCTCTGAAAGCTCAGCATATACAGGGGCAAAGCAAGCGCGCCTGAAGCACCAGCCACGAAAGGGTTTCGCTGTGACTCCGGAGCCGGACCGCCCGTTGTATGATAATTAATCTCATAAATACTCATCTTGGTGCCGCGATTGTAAAGGTCAACAATCGCTTTCGATTGCGCGACACGCGATGCGCCTGTGTTGAGTGCGCGGACGAACAGGGGATAGTAGATCTCTTCCTGGTTGTTCCAGGTATCCAGCGTCCCGAAGTAAGGCGCCAGCGCGATGTCGTCGTGCGTCGTGCTGTTGTTCATGATCTCGCCTTGACGACCCGGAAATCCATTCTGCCCGCCGATAATGAGATTGAAATGAGATGCTGTGAAGTATGGTGAAGCGCGAAGTATCGCAAACCGATCGCCCGCGATCTTCCCAAGTTTTACGCCGCCCAGAACCGAGCCACCGAAGAATGGATCGGAACCAGATGCCGCGCCCCACAACTCATTGCCAAATTCGAGATGGATGGTGGGAAACACCGTGGTCCAGGGTGTGCTTTGCCCCAACGCGGCACGTTTCAGCGCATAAGGATGACCGGACGAAACCGGCGCGCAAAGGTATGCAGCAAGATTCGTATATTCCTCTCCCGTAAACGTCGGTGGAATCGAATACCATGGTTCCGCGCCCACCTCCTGGCATAGTTGAAGGAACTCATGCAATGAGTAGCCATATGTATCCGCGCGTCGAGAATGCGGCCGCCAGCCTGTCAGTTTGCGTGCATGTTCTTCGGCCAGCTCATTGTCCAGCGATGCGCCAAACTGAACGCGCCAGTCGCGTAGCACCCCCGGATTGAGCTCTTTAAGGCGGTTCACAAACGTATCCGTGAAAGCTGTCGGATTAGTCCAATCCCGGCGGTGCAACGATGCATCATCCAGCCATATCTCGCCGCCGGGAGTCAGGATATACACGCTCATCGTCAGAAGAGGACGGTATGCATTGGCGGCATATGGTCCGGCGAAATCCGCGCCATCCGGCACGACCGCGTCAACGGTATAGCGCTGCCATTGAGATGTGAGCGTGATTGTCCTGTCGATAAACGAACCTTCGCCTTCACGATAAAATCGCACGCGAATCTGTTCGCCCGTCACCTTTGCTTTCGCCCAGAATTCCATGCGCCAGCTGCCGCGCACCAGCATCATCTTGCCTGCTGCTGCTTCGCTGTCGCGCCAATAACTGTCCATGTACGTATTCCACACCGCCATCCACGAGGCTCCGGGATACGTCGCCCGAAAAGACTGCACACCCGGACTGCCAGGGCGCACCGTCGTGATGTCGGCGTTGTTAGATGGCGTCTTGGCGCCGAAGCTCTTCGTAAATGTCTGGCGCGCGAGTACAACGCTCCAAAAATCAGGCGTCGTGCCGGGCTGATCGAAGTACCACGTATACTGATTGTTCTCGTGCGTGAAATTGGAAACTTTTCCGGAGCGCCCCGCAGCCGCTCCCGTCACAATTTCATAATCCGCGTTGTTCCAAAAACCAACCGGTTGCCCAATGTTGAGCGCGTCGTTGTTCCACTCCGTGCTCCAAAAATCCTGTGGGGCTCGCTGCGTTCCAGCGCTACTGTGCGTGTGCCAAACCATCCCATATTCGCCGGACTCGAAGCCGGGGTTCTGCAGGAGGTTCTTCATGTACTGCGACGCCGCCCACGGCTCCGGGCCACCGAGATTCAGCCCCATGCGTTTTGCATCGTCGAGCACTGAAGTTTCAGAAAGCTGGATGACAGTCTCTTGTGCCATCCCAAGTTGTGGAAAGTAGGCGAGCAATACGAAAGGGAAAGTTACCCACCGGAGAAAAGGCAAACGCATCCAGCACAACTCCTTCATCGACGTTTCAGTGAGGCGAAACCCGACAAGCAAAAAAACACCGCATCAGCTTGTTGAGATTGGAAGTGTTGTCACAAGACGTGCCACCCACGCTCATGACTACCCCGCACTGTGGAACCGCACAGATTATGCCAGATAAAAGTGCTTTTGGCTATAGCTTTTCGAGTTTCGCAGTTATCGTAACCTGCTCATTCTGCTGGAGTTTCGCAGTGCTGTATCGGCGCGTTGACAACTGCTTGTAGTTGCAAAGGTTAGTGCTGCCATGACGTAAAAAAAGAGGCCGCGTACGTTACGCGGCCTTCATAGATGCTATCGGATCGGAATTGTGAGGAACGGACTAGCCTTCGGGAATGGCGTCCTTTTCTTCGAGGAGTTCGACGCCGGGGACGTCCTTCGAGCGTATCTGGGACAGGCGCCCTGGCGTCACGACGTCTTTCGCAAGGCCCAGCCACTGCATAATCTTGATGGTGATGTACGTCTGGTCGATTTCCCACCAGCGATGCCCATGCGCGGCCGAGCGCTGATCGGCGTGATGGTTGTTGTGCCAGCCTTCGCCAAAAGTCAGCAGCGCCACCCACCAGGTATTGCGGCTATTGTCGGTTGTCTTGTAGTTGGTATAACCCCAC